>JARXKQ010000278.1 GCA_030271555.1 Chloroflexota bacterium
AGACCGGGTGAAGGCCAGTGCCGCCGGTCAGCAGGAACACAGCCGCAGCCGCCGCGATGGCTAGCAAATCCAGCCAGTAGCGTCGCCACAGCGGCGGCCGTGAGCGCTGCAACTCCTGTCGCGCCTGGACCAGTTCCGCTTGGAGTTGTTCGCGCAATGGGAACGCGGCGGCAATCGTCGCCAGGACAGTGGTGAGCATGATCGACAAGACGACCGCCCGGACCGAAAGCCCGATCGGATCTGCAGCCGTCAGCTCGGCGCCAAAGCGAACCCAGCCCAGCGCCGCCCCGGCTAACGCGCCCAGAACGGACGCGACGAGCGCCACCGCCGCGGTCGATCCAAGGAGCACCCGCCTGATCTGGCCGGCGCTGGCTCCGCGCGCTCGCAGTAAGGCGATATGGCGCCGCGTGGCCTCGGCGGTAGCGTCGGCCGCGAAGCGCGACGTCGCTAGCGCGAGGAGCACGCCCGGCAGCGCCAGGAACACAAAGAGAATCTGGCCCCACAGAAGATCGCCGGCGAGCGGCTCGAGACTCGCCGCGGCATCGTCGACCACGGTGATGGCGCCGGCACCGCCGAGCTCGATCCGGTGTCGCACTGTGTCCAGCCAGCCCTGAGCCGTGACTGGGTCACCACGCAGCTGCGTGTGGTCATAGCGCAGATGCAGCTCGCGCCGGACCGCCGGCTCCGTTGATGCCACAGGCCCAGAAATAGCGCCGCCGGCCTGCGGCGGAGCCGCCGGGACCGCGCCAGCCGGGATTTGCGCCGCGAGCGCGTCGAGGGTTGCGCGATCGGTCAGCGCGACATTCGTCGGTGCGTTTGAACCGGCGTTGCGATGCGCCTGGTCAATCGGTCCAAGGATCAGGTCGGCGCCAGTTGTATCGACGATGCCACTAACCGTGAGATTTGCCACAGCGCCACCGGGCAGGGTGAGCACGATTGTGTCGCCCGGGACCGCTCCCAGGTTCGTGGCGAGATCGCGGCTGATGGCGATCTGGCCAGTTTGCGCGGCGCCCTGAATGACGCCGAACAGGCCGGTCATCTGCGTGTACGCCTGGTCGACCGCGACGATGGCGCCGATGCTCGTCTGGGTCGCTGTTCCCGCCTTGTCCAGACGCGCGCTATCGAAAGCGACGAGCTCGAATGGCATGGTCGCTACGACGGCGGGGTCAGCGGCCAGGGATTGCGCGACAGCGGCGGCATCGGCCGCTGGCGCCAGGAGGACCTGCGCGTCTACCGGGAGCCCGGCCAGCGCGCGCCGGGTGACCGTCGAGCCCGAGGCACCGCCGAACATGATGACCGACGTGATCAGCGCGGCGGCGATGGCAATCCCCAGCCCGATTGCCGCGGTTCGTCGCAGGTCGCGCATGGTCAATCGCAGGGCATGCCGTTCGAGGAAGCTCATGCGTCGGACTCGCGGCTGAGCCGGCCGTCACGCATGCGGTAGCGCGTGTCGGCGCGGGCGGCGCTCGAAGGGTCGTGGGTGACGAGGATCAGTCCGGCGGAAAGCGCTGCCGTCCGCTGCGCGAGCAGGTCGAGGATCGAAGCCGCAGTCTCGTTGTCAAGGCTTCCCGTCGGTTCATCGGCCAGCACCAGCTCGGGTTCGGCCACAATCGCTCGAGCGATTCCCAGCCGTTGGCGTTGGCCCCCTGAGAGCTCGTCGGTGCGCGCCTCGTACAGGCCGCCGAGGCCCACACTCGCGAGGGCTGCTTCCGCGCGGTCGCGCCGCTCAGTCGCGGCACGTCGGTCGAGGGCCAAAGGAAGGGCAACGTTTTCGCCTGCCGAAAGTGAGGCAACGAGGCCGAACGACTGGAACACCAGGCCCATCCGCACCCGCCGCAGACGTGCCAGCTCAGCTCCGCTCAGGCGGCCCATGTCATGGCCGAGGACCGTGAGCCGTCCAGTATCGGCCCGCTCGATGCCGGCGAGCACGCCCAGCAGGGTCGTCTTGCCCGAACCCGATGGGCCCTCTATGGCCACGAACTCGCCCGGTTGGACGTCGAGATCGATGCTGTCCAAGGCGACCACCGGCGGCAAGCTGCCGCGCCTGAAAACGCGTGAGACCGAACGGCAGGAGACGGCTGCGGTCATGCCGCCGTGTCCGTAAGCCGGTCATCGACAATGCGACCATCGGCCAGCCGCACGATGCGTTGGGCGCTTTGGGCAACTGCCGGGTCATGCGTGACAAGGACCACGGTCATGCCTCGTTCGCGGTGAGCCGCCCTGACCAGGTCCATAAGCGCTGCGGCGCTGACGGAGTCGAGCTCGCCGGTGATCTCGTCGGCCAGCAACACGGCCGGGTTAGCCGCCAGTACGCACGCGAGCGCGGCGCGCTGCTGCTCGCCGCCGGACAGCGCATCGGGTCGGTGGCCGGCGCGGTCGCGCAGGCCGACCCGGGCGAGCAGCTCGTCCTCAGTCGCGCCGGAGGTGCCTCCGGTGGCGAGCGAATCGACGAGTTGCACGTTCTCTGCAAGCGTCAGGAACGGGACCAGGTTCTGGGTCTGGAAAACAATGCCGACCGAGCGTCCGCGCAGCTTCTGTCGCCGGCCCTCGTCAGCCCGATCAAGCGCTGTGCCATCGATCATCACCTGTCCCGCGGTGGGCCGATCGGCGCCGGCGAGAAGGTTCAGCAGCGTCGTCTTGCCCGAACCGGACCGGCCCATGACCGCGACGAACTCGCCGCGCTTGATCGACAGGTCCACGCCGCGCAGGGCAATCGTTTCCACGTCGCCGTCGCGGTAGACCTTGATGACGTCGCGGAGTCGGATCGCCTCGTCGGTGTCTGACGAACTCTGAGCCAACCCGGTCACGCCCAATTGAAGCTACCGATCATGG
>JARXKQ010000279.1 GCA_030271555.1 Chloroflexota bacterium
CTTCAACGGCAACCTCCACCGCGCCCACGCCAGCCGTTCCGGCCCAACCGGCGCCCGTCCTGAACGCCGTCGTCGCGCCCCTGACCGGGCTTTTCTACGGCTCGCCGTCGCCTGGCGCTGAGCCCTACGTCAAGGTCGGCAGCCCGGTGCTGGTCGGCCAGGTCATCGGCCTGATCGAGGCGATGAAGCTCTTCAACGAGATCAAGAGCGACCGCGCTGGTCGCGTTCTGCGCGTCTACCTGGAAGACGGCGCGCTGGTGAAGGCAAAGGAACCTTTGATCGAGGTGGAACCATGACACCGCGCAGCGTGCGCATCACCGGCTGGGGCATGTACGCGCCTGAGCGGCGGCTGACCAACGCCGACCTCGCGCGCGTGGTCGACACGTCCGACGAGTGGATCGTCAGCCGCACCGGCATCCGCGAGCGGCGCATCGCGGCCCGCCACGAGACCACCGCGACGCTCGCCGCAATCGCCGGCAAGCGCGCCATTGCCGTGGCCGGGCTGGAGCCCGACGACATCGACGTGATCCTCGTTGCAACGCTCACGCCCGACTACTGGATGCCTTCAACCGGCGCGCTGGTCAAAGAGGCCATCGGCAACACTCGCGCGGCGGCGATGGACATCGCGGCGGCGTGCAGTGGCCTGGTCTACGCCTACACCGTCGCCGATGCCTACCTGCGCTCGGGCATGTTCAAGCACGCGCTGGTGGTCGGGTCGGAGACGCTGTCACGCTACCTCGACTTCTCCGACCGGGGCACGTGCATCCTGTTCGGCGATGGCGCTGGTGCCATGGTGCTGTCGGCCTCCGATGAGGAGGGCGGCGGCATGCGCGGCATGGAGCTAACGACCGACCCCGACGGGGCGTACATGATCTGGCTGCCGTCGGGTGGTTCCCGATCGCCCGCTTCGGGCCAGACGCTTGCCCGGGGCGAGCACTACGTCCGCATGGAAGGCAAAGAGACCTACCGCTACGCGACCAAGACCATGGCCACGACGGCCCTCAAAGCCATCGAGCGGGCCGGCTGGAAACCCGAGGAGATTGACCTGTTCATCCCGCACCAGGCCAACGTGCGCATCATCGAATCGGTCGCCAAGGGGCTGGGCCTGCCCATGGAGAAGATGTTCGTCAACCTCGATCGGTACGGGAATACCTCGGCCGCATCGGTCGGTATCGCCCTCGCCGAGGCAGTCGACTCAGGCCGGATCAAGGTCGGCGACAAGATCGTGTTGGTTGCTTTTGGCGCGGGCCTCACCTCTGGTGGTATCGCGCTGGAATGGACGGCCGATCCGCTCAACGGCAAGCGCGCCGCGACCGTCGAACCGGTCGCAACCGTCCGCGAGCCGCTCGACTGGTCATCGGTCGATCCCATTCCGGACCGGCTGCGGCAGGTGCTGGAAGGCAATGCGGGGCCGCGCGTGCCGCTCGACGATGTCGTTCCGGGCGAGCCGGAACCGGCCAATCGCGACGAGGTGCTCGCCTGAACCGAGGTCGGGTGGCTCGATCCGCCATTTGCCTGGTATATCGACACTAAGCGTCTCAAAACAGCCCCATGACGTCTCACGCCGCCTCGTCCGAGCGTGGACGCGGCTTGCGCACTCGCCGAATCGCCGACGGGTTCCGCTTACGGTTGAGATCCTGGACATCTGACAGGAACCAGATCCCGGCAATCGATCCTCGTGGGCCGCGCATCCATGCGCTCAGCTCGCGCGAGCGCGCCGGCAGGGCGGCCCGGAGCACGCCTTCGTGGCGCTCGACCTGGCGTCGGAGGGTTCGTTCCTCTGGCAACACCATGATGCGCCCCACGTTCAGGGCGGACCATCCAAAGCGTTCGCGCGCGATCTTTGGCGCGAGGCGGACCTTGACATCGAGCGGCCGCAGAGTCCCCTCAACAGCGCCCAATTCGGACTTGATCTCCTCGACCACCAGCGTCCGCGTTTGAGCTTGCCAGCCCAGCAGGTCAATCGAGCCGCGGTCGCCGTAATCCGAGAATGACACCTCCACCCGCGGCTCCCAGCCGTGCCGCCTGTGAAGATCTACCCGCGCCGCCACGATCGACGCGTGTCGCTCGTCCAGGAGCCGATCTGCGAGCGCACCGTGGTAGGTCGCGCGGATGTCCAGCCGCGCGTCAAGGGCTGCGAGCATGCGCTCCACGTCGCCCATATCAAGCTTGGCCAAGTCACCGGCCTCCAGCCGTACGACCTTCCAGCGGCGCAAGCCCGTAAGCTTGGCCAGATCCTCTTGCGTCAGGGCCGCGCGATGGCGCAGCAATCTGGCCAGCCGCCCTATCTCCGAGTTGTGCATGCGGCCAATACTCGGAAGCGTCGCTTACCTCGCACTTACACTGCGTGGCATGATTGATCTGACAGGCAAAGCGGCCGTTATCACCGGCGGGTCGCGCGGCATCGGCAAGGCGATCGCGCTCCGCCTCGCCCAGCAGGGCGCGGACATCTGCTTCTCGTATCGCGGCAACGCCGAGGCGGCGGCGGCTACGCAGAAACAGATCGAGGCGCTGGGCCGCAAGTGCGTCGCCGTCCAGGCCGATGTCACCCAACCCGAAGCGGCCGAGGCGCTCGTCAAGGCCGCGCTCGATGCGTACGGCAAGGTCGACATCCTCGTCAACAACGCCGGTATCACGCGCGACGATCTGATCATGCGCATGAAGCCCGAGGACTGGCGCGATGTGCTCGAGACGAACCTGTTCGGTGGGTTTTGGACGCTGAAGGCCGTTACCCGGCCAATGCTCCGCGCCAAGGCGGGCCGGATCATCAATATCACCTCGGTGGTGGGCGCTTCGGGCAATGCCGGACAGACAAAT
>JARXKQ010000280.1 GCA_030271555.1 Chloroflexota bacterium
GATCTGTGAAGTCGCGCAATGCGGCGGAGCGAGCGAGCATCAGCTGGGCAAACCTTGGGCGGGCTTGGACTTTGGCCTAGTGGCCGTGGCCGGCGAGGTCGCGCCGGGCCAATTCCTGGGTAACGAGTGCGGAGACCTGCTTGCCGTCGGCCCGGCCTTTGACGCGCGGCATGAGGACGGCCATGACCTTGCCCATGTCCTTCACGCTCGTCGCGCCACTCTCGTCGACGGCCGTCGCCACCAGGCGCGCCAGCTCATCTGCGCCAATCTGCTCGGGTAGGTACGCGCTGATGATCCCGATCTCGGCTTGTTCCTTGGCCGCGGCCTCTGCCCGGCCGCCGACGGTGAACGCCTCGACCGATTCCTTGCGCGTCTTTACCTCGCGCGTGAGCACCGTTATGACCTCGTCGTCGGTCAGCTCGCGGCCGGACTGCTTCTGGGCGTTGTAGGCAGCGGCAACCACCATCCGCAGGGTGTCGCGACGTAGCTCGTCGCGCTCGCGGATGGCTGCCTGCATGTCCTGCTGGAGCCTGTTCTGGAGAGTCAACGCTTTGCGTTCCTGGAGTTGGGCACCCCGGCCACAGTTGGTCGAGTCGGGACGGCGTCGCCGCCGCCCGAGCGACTAAACCTCTCGAGTGGCCTTCTTGCGCTTCGCTTCCTTACGCTTGCGCTTCACGCTGGGCTTCTCGTAGTGCTCGCGTCGGCGAGCCTCAGCGAGGATGCCGCTCTGCTGGATCTTCTTATTGAAGCGTCGCAGGGCACTCTCGAAGGACTCGTTTTCGCCTACGCGGACTTCAGCCAAACCAGGATCACCTCCCACGGGGCCCAACGTCAGACGCTCACTCTTTGGCTGCCGCGCACCTGGCGCGACCACGTCTGGGGCTGGCGAAGTGTACCCGAAGGCCGTCTGCCTCAATTTCCTTGCACCCGACCCGCTCAGCGGGTCAACCCGTCCGGCAAGACGCCAATTCAAGCCATTCCGCCGCCGTTTCAACCGCCAGGCGGGGCGAATGTCCGCCAAGCCGACCTATCGGGGCTGTGGTCGGGCCCTCGGGGAGTCTTCGGCGGACCGATAACCCGCTCAGCGGGTCAAAGGCCTCGCTGCCGTTGTTTAGACTCCGCGGCGATGGGGACGTGGGACCTGCCTGATCCGCGCACGTTCGATTCGATCGTCGACGTCATCGAGGATGCCGCGACGCGCTGGGCGGGGCGCGAGCAAATGGCGCTGCGCACCGACGACGGCTTGCACCTTCCATGGACCGCGGCGGACATCAGCTACCACTCGAAGCTCGTTGCGTGGCGGCTGAAGCGACTGGGGCTCCAGGCGGGCGATCGGCTGCTTACCTGGAGCCCGTCGACCCCAGCGCTCCCCGCTCTTTACTGGGGCGCGATGCGCGCCAGGGTCGTGATCGTGCCGCTCGACCTGCGCATGGCACCGGACGTGGTGCAACGAATCGCGACCGCCAGTGACGCGCAATGGCTCGCAGTTGGCACGGGCCTTGACGCCCCCGATCCGCAGGCGAGCGGACTTGGTCATCTGAACACCCGCACGGTCGAATGGCTAGCCGCCGAACCACCGCACGAACGAGCCGACCACACCGACGAGGGCGGCCTCGATGATCCCTTCCCCGCGGACTGGCAGGCCCAGGTCGATGCGTGGGAGCGACCCACGCGCGACGACCTTTTCGAGGTCATCTACACCAGCGGCACGACCGGCAACCCCAAAGGCGTGATGCTCAAGCACGGCACGATCCTGTCCACGCTCGAGGGCATCATCAAGATCCTGCCGCCGCGCGAGCACCGCACCGTCAGCCTGCTGCCGCCCAGCCATCTGTTCGAGCAGGCGCCGGTGCTGATGTTCGGCACGATGATCGGCGCGCACATCCTCTTTGTGCGGTCGCGCAACCCACGCGTCATCTTCGACGCGCTCAAAGAGGAGCGCGTCACGACGATGGTCCTCGTGCCCCAGCTGGTCGAGCTTTTCTGGCTTGGGCTGATGCGCGAGGTCAAGCGCCAGGGCAAGGAGAAGACCTTCAACCGCGCACGACGCATCGCGCGCCGGCTGCCCTACTGGGCGCGCCGCCTCATCTTCCGGAGTGTCCACCGCCAATTGGGCGGCGCGCTCAGCCTGATGGTCAGCGCCGGCGCCTATCTGCCACCCGCCCTTCAGCGGGGCTGGGAAGACCTGGGCGTGATCGTGGTCCAGGGCTACGGCGCGACCGAGTGCGGTCCGGCCGCGGCGACCAGCGAGCAGGACCATCCCATGGCAACTGTCGGCAAGACGCCCTACCCCGTCACCCTGCGCCTCAACGGCAAGACGAACGAGATCGAAATTGGTGGCCCGACCGTCTTCGATGGCTACTGGAAGGATCCCGAAGCGACGGCCGCGGTGATGACGCCCGATGGCTGGTACCGCACCGGCGATGTCGGCCGATTCGATGCCCGGGGCAACCTCGTCCTCCAGGGGCGGACCAAGAACATCATCGTCATGCCCAATGGCTTCAACGTCTTTCCAGAGGACATCGAGAATGTGCTTGCGGACGTGGGGCTGGAACAGGCTGTGGTGGTTGAGACGGCGCCGGGCAAGCTGGAGGCGATCCTCCTTTCGCCCGACGCTCCTCCCGTGGTAACACCGAACTCCCCTGCACCCGCCGCGCCCGCTAACGACGCCGAGATGGCCACGCTCCGCGCCCGGATCGGGCCGATGATCAAGCTGGCCAACTCGATGCTTGGCCCCCAGCAGCACCTGGCCGACTTCCGCGTCTGGCCGGAGGCCGACTTTCCGCGCACCCACACGCTCAAGATC
>JARXKQ010000281.1 GCA_030271555.1 Chloroflexota bacterium
CGCGGCCGCGTTCGGAATTCTTGCCGTCGCCCTCTGGTTGAACCGGCGGCTCCCCGGATTGCTCGCCGTGTTCGTGGGTGTGGTCGCGAACGGGGTCGCGATCGTGGTCAACGGCGGCTGGATGCCTGTCTGGGGTCCGTCACTCGATGCCGCAGGCATGAGCGCAGGCGAGCTCAACGTTGCTTTCCACCGACTGCTGCCGACCACCTTTGGCACGGACTTCTTCCTTCACGCGGGCCCCCTGGGCGACATCATCCCCATCCCGCTGCCCTACCTGACCAACGTCTCGAGCATTGGTGATGCGTTCATCGCGGCCGGCCTCGCGTGGTTCGTCTTTGCGACCCTGTTGCGCGGCAAGGAGGATCCGCAGGGCGGCGTAACCCTGGGACCCGGCCGCAAGGTCGTCGCCCATACGGGGTTGGGCCTGGAACGGCCGATCCTGTTGGGCGGCGGCATGGGCCCCGGCCTGTCCGAACCGCTGCCATTGGGAGCGCGGGTACGCGGTCATCCGTACGTCCGCCTTGCCCTGGACGCGCGCTTTGCCGCCTACTGGCTCGCCCAAACGATCAGCCTGTTCGGCGACCGGTTGCACCAGGTGGCGCTGGGCGTGCTGGTGTTCGCCGTCACGAACTCCGCGCTCGCGACCGGCTTCGTCTTCCTGGCGGCGACGCTGCCCAACATCCTGCTGGGGCCCATCGCCGGCACGTTCGTCGATCGCTGGGAGCACAAGCGGGTGATGATCGCGTCCGATCTGATCCGCGCCGTCCTGGTCATCGCGATCCCGTTCGCCGCTCAGATGAACGTGGTCTACGTCTACCCGCTCGTATTTGTGATTACTGCGGTCAGCCTGTTCTTCCGACCGGCCAAGGTCGCGCTGTTGCCGCGCATCGTGGCCGAGGATGACGTGATGGCGGCAAACTCAGCCACCTGGACGGCCGACACCCTGGCCGACATCATCGGCTTCCCCATCGCCGGCCTGTTCGTCGCGTTCCTGGGTACCGCCGCGGGCTCGCTGGGCCTGGCGTTCTTCGCCGACTCGGCAACCTACGTCCTATCGGCTTTGCTGCTGGCCGGGATCGCCGTCGCGCCACTGGTGCGCGACCAGACGCCGCGCGCCGGCAACGCGTTGCGCAACTTCCTCGATGAGCTCGTCGCCGGCTGGCGCTTCCTGCGCGGCAAGGCGGCGCTCATGCAGAACACGCTCATCAGCACGCTCGCCCAGTTCACGGTGGGCGTGACCCTCGCCCTGACCGTGGTTTACGCCTCGCGGACGCTCGACGGGACGATCATTCCCTACCCCCAGAACTACGCCGCGATCGAGACTGCGATAGGCGTTGGCAACCTGGTGGGCGGGCTGGCCGTGGGCTTCATCGGGGCGCGCCTGAAGAAGGGCTGGCTGGTGGTCGGCGGGTTCATGGTCATGGGCCTCGCGGTGATCGTGCTCGGCCTGACCAACAACGTGCTGCTTGCGCTTGCTGCGGCGACGGTTATCGGTATCGCCAATCTCGTCTACATCATTCCCACCCAGACGATCTTCATGGAGATCACGCCGATCGAGCTGATGGGCCGCGTGGTCGCGTTCAGGAGCACGCTGGTGTTCGGCGGAATGACGCTCGCCATGGGCCTCGCCGGCGTCCTGGCTGAGAGCGTGCCCGTGGGCCTGGTGATTGCCGGCTTCGGTGTGCTGACGTTCGCCGGCGGTCTGATCGGGGCCTTCCTGCCGGCGGTGCGCGACCCACAAGGCTGAACGGCCGATAATCGCGCCAACCAGATGACCGACACCGGTTTGATCCTGATCGTCGCCGCGCTCCTGTTCGGCTTCGCGCTCATTGCGCTGCGGCTGGGCCGCGGCGTGAGCACGCGGATGGGTGAGCTGGGCGAGCAGTTGCGGGCCGTCGACGCACGCCTCGTCCACGAGACGCCCGTGCTCGCTGCCAAGCTGGGCGCTCAGCGGGCCGACGTGGCCGCCGTCAGCACGGCGACCGAACGGGCGCTATGGTCACTTGCACGCTTTGACGAGCGCGTGGACGCCGCCCGTGCAGGGCTCGCGACGCGCCACGCCGCGATCGAGAGGGATCAGGCGCGACTCATTGCCGCTCGCTCGACGATCATTCGGGCGAAGAAATCGGCGCGAATGGTGATGAAGGTGCTTGAACTGAGGAGGGCATTCCTGGGATGACCGACGAGCGAACGCCCGAAGAAGAGCTCGAGCTCGACGGCGAGGACCAGGATTCGGGGCACGATGGGGACCAGCCGGAGGACGAGGGTGTCGACGAGCAGGAGGCTGTTGACGAGTCGCCCCATCCGAGCGCGAAACTCCCGCAGGTCCGGGGCAGAGCGCCAGCAGCGCCAGTTGCGTCCAAGACAACGGCTGCTCACTCGGAAGAAGAGCTGCCCTACATCGACGACCGCGGCTCCAAGATCTGGGTCGGCGCGATCGTCGCGGTCTTCGCGCTCATCCTGGCCTACGGCCTGCTCTTCGGGAAGTCAGGCGCGCTGACGCCGCCGACTCCGTCGCCTTCGCCAACCGCGGTGCCAACCGCAACCGCGAGCGCATCACCCGCCCCATCGGCCAGCTTGACCGCCGCGCCCAGCGTCACGCCGCTTCCCAGCGTCACGCCGCTTCCCAGCGTCACGCCGGCCCCCAGCGTCACGGCCACGCCAAACGTCAGCCCCACGCCCACCGCGTGCACCACACCGACACCGGTCGGAACCGGCACGCCGCCTCCGTCGCCGGGTTGCTGACCCGCACGGACTAAGGGGTATGCGCCGCTGGCTGGGTCGAAAGACAGCGGAG
>JARXKQ010000282.1 GCA_030271555.1 Chloroflexota bacterium
GCGAGCAGGACCGCGATCCAGCCCAGGTTAAAGAAAGCCTGGGCCACGATCGTGTGCTGCCCGGGGAAGTTCATCGGGTAGATACCAACCAAGACGCCCGCTATGCCAGAGACGATCCCGATCAGGCCATACAACAGCGACAACGGCCCGCCGCGCAGCATGGCCAGCCCGACCATCAGCAGCACGAAGCAAACGCCACCGACCATCAGGCCGGCATTGAACACCGCCGGCATATCTGAGACACCGACCTCGCCCAGCTCGGACACCCAGTGGTTGAAGGGCGAAAAGCCCTCGTCCGCGGTCCCGCGGTAGGTCACGGCGGTGACGAGCGATGCCGTGCCCAGCACAAGCGGGCCGACGATGCCGGCGGCCTGGGCTACCCGATTGATCACGTCCAACCCTCCCAGCGGATCTCTTCGGCGGCGAACACTGGACCCTCGCGGCAGACTCGCTGCGGGCCATCAACGCCCATGATGACGCACCCCAGGCACGCGCCAACGGCGCAACCCATGTTCTGCTCCATGCTGACCTGGAGCCAGGCGCGGCGGCGCGCGGCCCTGGAACCCGGCGGCGCCTGCTTGGTTCCCTTGCCGCGGCGCGGACCCAGACGCGCCACTCCCATGCGCGCCTGGCGACCTGCCGCGAGGTTGGCCAGCGCCGCCAACATTGGCTGCGGCCCGCACGCGAAGCACTGGTCGGCCCAGGCCTCGAACTGCGGCACCAACTCAGTGACGCGGCCATGGTGGCCGAACGAGCCGTCGTCAGTGGCCACGACGTACTCGACCTCGTCGGGCAACAGGCTCGAGGGATAGACCTCCATTGCCGACGCCGCGCCAAACAGAAGGGTCACGCTGCGATCCGACGCGAGCGCGTCATCAACGAGGGAGCGCACGCCGGCCATGCCCAGGCCGCCCGCCACGAGCAGGAGATGGCGGCTCTTTGGGTCGACCTCAAAGCCGCGCCCCAAGGGACCCAGCATCTCCACAGCTTGAGTCGGCTGCATCCGCGCCATCCAGGCAGTTCCGACCCCGGTGACTCGGAAGTGGATGGTGATCCGGCCGCCTACTCGGTCCACGGTGTTGATGGAGAACGGCCGGCGCAGGACGAGACCCGAGTAGTCGGGCGTCCGAACGTGGACGAATTGGCCGGCCTGGCTGGCCGACGCGAGCAGCGGCGCGTGATAGGTCTGGAGCCACTGCCCCGGCAGGAACTCGAGGCTCTCGATCAGCTCAGCGTCGAGCAGCCTCACGTGGGTCGCGCCTGGTGAGGCCTAGGCCTCGGCGTCGGCCTCTGCGTCGTTCGTAACGTGCGGGAAAGACTCGGCCAGCGCCTCCGCGAGATCGCCAAACACATCGGTCGGGTCGTAGAACTCGACGATGTCGTCCGGCGAAGCGAGGCGCTTCCATGTGCCGTCCTTGCCGCCATCCTCTTCCGCCTCGGGCACGACCTCAGCCTCGAAGTGGCCGTTGCGCTTCAGCCACAGCCGCTCGTCGTCATCGTCGAGCACCATCAGGTCGCCTACGAACGGCGACAGGTCCTTGACGAGCGTCTCGAACTGCTCGATGAGCCGCGCCTCAGTGTGCTGGCTGCGCTCCTGGAAAGTCAGCGCGAGGTCGTACAGGCGGCTGGCCGCCTCATCGGCATTCTCCGGCTCACCTTCGGCGCGATGGCTCAGCGCCCACTCGTCGGCGGCCTTGGCGTAGCCCTCTTCCGCGACGCTCGTTCCGCCCACGCCAACATCAACTGTTTCGCTGGTCGCAAGCCCGGCAGGTTCGCGCAGGTCCTGGGCACCGGTTGGCTCCTCAGGCAAGCCCGCCTGCATGCGCGCCGACTCGGCGAACGCGGCAAAGATCTCGGCCGGGTTGTACAGCTCGACGAGTTCCGCCGCGGTGTCGATCACCTCGGTCTCCGAGCGCCACTCGCCCGTGACGTCATCCTGATAGCGCGTCCGCGAGCGGAAGCTGCCGTCCGGGGCGACCGACAGGTAGTCGGGGTCCTCATCGATGAGCACCAGCCCGCCCGCTTCCTTGATTCTTTGCTTGTTTGCCTCGAGAAAATCGTGGAGCTGCTTCCCTGCTGCCGAGAGGAAGGAAGTTCGCTCCAGCGCCGCCTCTGTGGCGATCTCGCCCAGGGCGCTGCCCATACCGGTCATAGCGTCCTCCTTCTTGTTGCGTCCTCTGCCGATTGTCATCGGGTGTGGCTCATGGCGTGTACTTCAAGTCTGGGCCCATACGCTCGCGCAGGAACATCGAGTGATGGCGCTCGAACATCCATTCTCCGGCGCGGTGGCCGATCGCCCGCGACCGGGGATCGCCCTCGAGCTTGTCGATCGTGGCGTAGTCGGGCAGCTCGAGCAGGATCACGTTATCGAAGTCCCAGCCGTAGGCGACGTTGTACCAGCCGATGAACTTCATGCCGAACTCTTGCTCATAGCGCTTGACCTGACGCGGGAAGACCTTGCGCATGAAGAACTTGAAGAACGGGTCCCGGCCACGGCGGACCGAGAAGAACGTCGCCAGCACAGGCATCGCCGCGCATTCTCGCACGGCGCGCCCCTCCCGCCAGCCGCGACTCAACCGGCAGGTTGCCCCGTCCACCGGTTGAACCGTCCGGCGAAGGTGCCTTGAGTCCGCGTTGGCGCGTCTTTGCCCCGTCCACTGGGGTGAATCAACGGTGAGCGGGTTATTGCCGATCTTCGGGCCGACTTCCGCGGACCATTCACCCGCTGAGCGGGGCAATGGGTAATCGCCAGTGAAGGCGTCCTCTCCAGACTTGGCCCGTGGCGACACGGGAACA
>JARXKQ010000283.1 GCA_030271555.1 Chloroflexota bacterium
CCAAACCGGGATCGTTGAACAGCGAACCGGCCTCTTCGGGCCGGGTGGGGTGAACTTCGTTATCGGCCCCGTTGTACGCGTTGGCATTGGCCGCACCCACGTCGATCGAGCCGATGCTCTGGAGGGTCGTGACATGGTTGCCGGCCTGATTGGGATCACCCCAGTCGATGGCGTAGCCCGCGCCGGTGCGGTTCGTGTTGCAGTCACTCCTGTGAGTGGGCCACTGCCAGCCACCGCTGACAGAGACACGGACGACGGGAACGCCACTGACGATGAACGGCTCGCCGGTTGTGACCTGGGCGGCCTGGGGAATCGGATCAGGGGCGTCGGCGAAGACAACACCCACGGCGACAACGAGGGTCGCGATCGCGACCAGGACAGCAGGAAGCGCCCGCTGCCTCAGCTGCGGGCGACGGGTCGCGAACGTGGCGGCCACGGGACTTGCCATTCTGTTTTGGATCTCCACTACCTCGCGCGACGCAATACCCCAGGAAGCGCCGAAGAGCCCATCCTGACCCGATAGGACTACTCGTGTCTAGTACTTTTGGCCCACCACCGCACCGTTGCGTTGACACCGCGCAACGAGCGTGCTTGATGAGCTTTGCTGTTACCCCGACAGCCGCGCGACCGCCGCCGCGTCTGTCGCCGCGCACCACCCCGTCCGTACCAGAAAGAAACGGGCATCGGCGCGATGACGATGGGCATTGTGCCGAGAGGTGCGGTTAGTCCAATTACCTTTGGGCCACTAACGCCAACGCCATTTCCGCCGACTATTCCGACATTCCGAGAACGGTCGTCTGCGCTCTGCCGCAGGCCGCTCAAGGAAAGGTCTGAGAGGGATCAGTGAACTCGGCGCAGTCACACCGGGGGATCACGTCACGGCGAGGCCGCATTGCCGCGCGGGCACTGACGCTCGCCTGCGCGGCGTCGCTCGCCCTGGCGGGTGTCGCGCTGGCCAACGCTCCTGACCCAGCTGTGCCTGGCACCCAGGCGCTCGTCGTACCGGTCTATACCGTCGACGGCGTCGACGTGGTGCGCGTCTCGTTGAGCGGCTTCTGGCAGTGGCCCAGCCACGTCAGCGACTGCAACACGGACCGCAACGGCGTGGGCTATGCCATCGACTGGGGGGATCCCAACCAGGTGGGCAACCACGTCGCCACGCTCCTCGATGCCGGCTCGATCGATGTTGGCGCCGCGGCGGCGAATGACTACAACGCGGCGGATAACGAAGTTCACCCCACGCGCCCGGAGGCCGACGGCACACTCTTCGCGGATCCCGGCGACCCGGCGCTCTACGACGCGTGGCACAGCGGCTGCGGCTCATACGACACGATGCCGATCGGCGTCTGGGGCGCGGTCGATCTCGCGACGGGCGACCCGGTGACCTGCACCGACGAGACCACGCCCACCCTCGCCTGCCTGGGTGGCTCGCACGTCTATAGCGTCTCTTCGCTCGAGGGCGGCATCACCGCGTGCGTGCTGCTCTACGACGTGCACGGTGCCAACGCCGACACGGGCGGCGCACCGCAGAACGAGGGCGAGATCACTGCGGGCGGCCCGGCGCGCAACAACGACAACGGCGCCGAGAAGAACGACAGTCCCCTGCTCGGGCAGGCATGCACGCAGATCGACGCTCCGGCTCCCAGCCCCACCCCCACGCCTACGCTTGACCCCAACGCGACGCCGCAGCCCGGCTCCACCCCCGACCCGAACGCCACGCCCACCCCGACTCCCACAGCTGATCCCAATGCGACCCCGGATCCGAGCGCCACGCCGGATCCGAGCGTCACGCCCGACCCGTCGGCAACGCCCGACCCGAATGCGACCCCCGATCCTTCCGCCACCCCCGATCCAACCGTCGATCCGAACGGCAGCCCTGATCCCAATGCAACACCCACACCCACTCCGACCGCTTCGCCCGACCCATCGGGCATGCCCGACACGGCCATGGCCGGCGGTCCTGGTGACGGGCCGGGCATCGGCGCCCAGGTGGCCGCGCTTATCGGTGGCCTCGTAGCGCTGGCAATCGGCCTGTTCGCAGCCGCGCGGCGCTCCCGTCGCCTGACGGCCCGGACGGCAAGTGGCCCGGCCCCCTGGTCGACGACCCCGTTCGACAGGACCCGCCGCTAGCCACTCTCCCTGGGCGGTGCCCGCCAATAGGGCGACCCGATATTCCTGACACGATTAGACAGTGGTCTAATCGTGCCTATGCAGTCCCGTCGCCTCGATGACCGGGCTTGCCCGGGCTGCGATACGTCTCGGCTGATGGACGCGGCGTCTGCTAAGCCGCTCCATAGTCATGGTGGGAATGACGGAAGGCGGAAGCAGCGCGGCGCATAAAGACCAGGGCCACGCCCACTGATGCGGTGATCGGGGCCACAACCGGCAACACCAGGATGCCCGGGTAGTCGGCGATGGACTCCAGCCAGTCGGGGTTCACCCGCCACAGATCGAAACCGAACCAGTCGCACGGGAGCTGCATCTCCATCAGGCACCTGCCCGCGATGGTCGCCGGCCCGGAGAGCAGCCACGTCAGGGCCATGCCCACCGCCAGGGTGACGAGCCCGATCCGCATGGTCGGCTAGTTGAGCTGGTAGTCGACCGTCACGTCGGCGTAGCGGTGCTCGCTCTTGCCCCCGCCCGAGCTCCACACGATCAGTCGGACCTTCAGGTTGTTCGCGCGCGAGGCGGTGTTCACCTCAGGCAGCGAGATGTTGTCGGCCTGGTAGGAAGTTCCCGTCGAGCACGAGACCGGTGAGCCGGCGCTGCCATGGGT
>JARXKQ010000284.1 GCA_030271555.1 Chloroflexota bacterium
TCGATCGGCGGCGACAAGCCGGTCTGGGGCCTGTTCGACAAGCTCCAGTTCAACCTCCGCGGCGACGTCATGTTCATCGACAACCTCGCGGCGGACGACCTCTCGACCAATGCCGGCGGCATCGACAAGCAGTTCATCTACGGAACGAGCCTGATCGACGCGATCACGCTCCAGCTCGGTCTGCTCGGGAATTACTAGCCCTCCGGTGAATGGGCGTATGATCCCTGCATGTATCGCTATGGGGATGGGTCTCCGTTTCCGCTCGACGAGAACTTCATCGAGACGCTCACCACGGCGGTGGAGTCCTGCACGAACGCGTTTGTCCCGCTGACCGAGCTCGATGCCCGTCGCGCGAAGGCCAAGGAGATGCGGCGCGAAGGGGATGCCGAATCCGGCCGGCTCTCCGAGCTCGAGAAGACCCTGAACGCTGCACTCGGCCCGCACCTCACGCCCTCCCCCAAGCCCAGCCTGACCCAGCAGGTCGCGCAGAAGATCGCCGCGTCGGCGAAGCAGACCATCGTCGACACCAAGAAGCAGATCGATCAGCGCGTCCAGGCGCTCGAGGCACAGGCCGCCCCGAAGACCAGCTCCGATGCCGTGGTGAAGGCGCTCGGCCCGTTCTTCAACGAGCATCAGCTACCGAAGGCAGCGTGGATCATGTCGTGGGATGTCCGTGGAACCGAGCCGCACGCCGACGCGGTCGCCACCGCCGGTAAGATCACCGCCGCGTTCTCGCTCAGCCCCGAGCCCTATCGCCAGCCGATCCGCGTCGACCAGCTCGCCGAGGGCGTGGTCGTCCACATGATGCGGAAGGGCGTGTTCGGCAAGGCCAAGCCCGCGCCCGTGGACCTCGGCAAGTACGTCATGGTCGCGTTCGAGCGCACCGGCATCGATCACACGGTGACGCTCAAGGAGAATCCCAACAAGACCGCCGCGGGCCTGCGGTTCGCGGTCTCCGAGAGCGGGGCGACCTGGGTCAGCATCAGCGCGAGCGGCGATTCCGAGGGCGAGCCCAACGACCTCGATCCCGATGACGTCGCCCCGGTGCGCACCCTGGCCGAGCGCGCGGCCGCCGCCCTCAAGGATCTGATCACCCGCCGTACCCTCGTCGACCTCTCGCTCTCCGGCACGGCGATCGGCGATCTCGAGGATCCCCGCAACGTCCCGCTGGAGTTGCTCGCTCAGCTCACGCCCCTCGCCCGCTCGATCCGCGAGAAGAGCCGGATGTCGGGCGAGCTCGTCCTCAAGCGCGACATCGGCGACGGCCGGCGCGAGGAGCTGTTCGTCCCGCGCGCGACCCTCGCGATGCAGTTCGCGCGGCTGCCCAACGAGTATCGTCGCCCGTTCGAGGACATGGGCATCACCGCCGAGGAGACCCAGCCGTCGATCACGCTGCCGATCCGGCCACCCGCGCCGCCGACGTCGACGCCGCCGTTCCCTCCCGCCAAGCCGGAGGTGTTCGACACCAAGACGATGGAGTACACGGACGAGGACGAGCGCCAGAAGACGCAGGTCGATCCGAAGAAGCAGTAGCGCGGCCCCGACTACCGCGACGCCAGCGCCACGATGCCGTCGACGACCTGCTCCAGCATCACGCGCTCGCCGAGCTCGCGTCCCAGCGCCTTCATCTGCGGCCCGCTCCAGGCCATCCCGCCGGCGCCATAGGCATCGGGCCTGCCGGTCAGCGTGATGTCGCCCTTGAGCGCCCGGTCGACCGTGGCCAGCCGCTGGGTCGCCACGGCGAGGGCCTCCGGCGAGTAGCTCCGCGCCTGCGCCGCGAGCTTGTCGACGACGAACGGCGGCACGCCGATCGCCGATCCCCACTGCGGCCTGGGCACGTTGGTGGCGCGCATGTGATGAAGCAGCGACAGCTGCCGGATGTGCCGCGCCAGCATCACCACGACGCCGACCGCGCTCTCGCGCTGGTCGCACAGCGATGACACCGCCGCGATCGCCCGCGGCCGGTCCGCGGCTCCGATCGCATCGGTGAGCTCGAACACCGAGCGTTCGCGGGTATCGGCGATCAGATCATCCACGTCATCCGAGCTGATCGGCCGGTCCTCGCCGAGCCCCGCCACGAACAGGCTCAGCTGCTCGAGCGACAGCGACAGCCGCGACAGATCATTGCCGACGGTATCGATCAGCCGGTTGATCGCCTGCGGATCGATCCGCACGCCCCTCGCCTGCGCCTCGTTGCGCACCCACGGCGCGATCTGGCGCGGCGCATCGAGGACGTGCAGGAAGCCCTTCTTCGAGAGCTGCGCGTAGAGCTTCAGGCGCTTGTCGACCTTGGTGACCAGGCCGACGATCACCGTACTCGGGTTCGGCTTCGCGACGTACGCGAGCAAGCCCTCGGCATCATCGGCCGGCAACAGCGTGAGGTCGCGCACGAACACATGGCGGATCCGCGCATCAGCGCTGGCCACATGATGGCTGATTTTTGAACCCGCACTCATTCTTTCACCTCAACAACGTCAATAGTCCGCCATAACAAATGCTGGCCACCATCCAGGGCGATCATTTGCCCTGTCATCGACGGCATGGAGAGTATGAATTTCGCAGCTTGGGCTATTTCTGCTGGCGACGTTCCACGCTCCAACAGCGTCAGACGTTCCTGTTTTGCAAAATCCGCAGCGCTTTGCCGCGAAGATGGCAAGGCTGGGCCGGGGCCAATGGCGTTCACCCGGATGTGCGGTGCCAGCGCCTGTGCCATGGTTTGCGTGGCCGTCCATAGTGCTGACTTTGAAATGGTATAGGAGAAAAACTGCGGATTGAG
>JARXKQ010000285.1 GCA_030271555.1 Chloroflexota bacterium
CCACGCCGACACCCGCGCCCACCGCGCCGCCCACACCGGCGCCAACCGCCACGGCTGCGCCGACGCCGGGTCAGTTGACCCCGGTCAAGCTGCAGCTTCAGTGGGTCACCCAGTCGCAGTTCGCTGGCTACTTCGCGGCCGTCGACCAGGGCTTCTACGCCGACGAAGGACTCGACGTAACGATCCTTCAGGGCGCGGTCGACATCGTGCCCCAGACAGTGGTTGCGTCGGGCACCGCCGAGTTCGGCATTGCCTGGCTGCCCAAGGTGCTCGCGTCAATCGAGCAGGGCGCCGATCTTGTCAACATCGCCCAGGTTTTCCAGCGCTCCGGCACACTCGAGGTCGCGTGGGCCACAAGTGGCATCACCAAGCCCGAGGACTGGCGCGGCAAGAAGGTCGGCACGTGGGGCTTCGGCAATGAGCACGAGCTCTTCGCGGCGATGCGCAAGGTGGGCATCGATCCCACGAATACGGCCGATGTAACCATCATCAGCCAGGACTTCACCATGGACTCGCTGCTCAACAACGACTTGGATGCGGCCGAGGCGATGATCTACAACGAGTACGCCCAGGTGCTCGAGGCGACCAACCCGGCCACCGGCCAGCTGTATCAGCCGGCCGACCTGAGCGTCATCTCGATGGAGTCGGCTGGCACGGCCATGCTCCAGGACGGCATCTTTGCCCAGGGCGCGTGGCTGGATGATCCGGCCAACGCCGACGTCGCGACGCGCTTCCTGCGCGCCTCGTTCAAGGGCTGGATGTGGTGCCGCGACAACTTCGATGCCTGCGTCCAGGTCGTGCTCGACAACGGGCCGACGCTCGGTCAGGGTCACCAGACCTGGCAGCTCAACGAGATCAACGGACTCATTTGGCCGTCGCCCGAAGGCATCGGCCAGATGAATGCCGACGCTTGGGCCCGAACGGTGAGCGTCGCCAAGGAAGGCGCGATCATCACGGCCGACCCGCCCGCAGGTGCCTATCGAACCGACCTGGCCGAAGCGGCCCGGCAGGGCCTCGACGGTGACGTCAACGGCACCGGCTACGTCAAGGAGAACATCGACGTCACGCCGGGCGGCAACTAAACCGCACGGCGCTTAACTCGAGCGTTCGCGACACCCAAGTCAAGGGGTTCGTAAAACCCAGTCAGCCCGAGAGGCCGGCCCGCAAGGGCCGGCCTCTCCATTTGTTTCCCGCGAGGTCTTTTCCAGCCTGCCCGCCTTCCCGCCGGCCCTCCTGTGAGCCACATTCACGAAATCCACCGATTCAGCCCGGCCCAGGCCGGATTCCACCGTCTCTGCCGCGCCGCGACCCCGCCTTCCACGCTCCGCCACGCTCAGGCACCAGCGGGACCTGCCTCCACTCTTCGATTCCGGAGGAGATAAGGGCCCGGTAAGGCCCGATTTCGAGAATGTCGGTCACATGCCTGCTGGGACGCGCCGCAACCGACCAACCCAAAGCGTCGTGGCCGGCCGGCGGCGGGCCAGCCAGGTCACTTCGGTCCTTGGCGAGCAGGCCCTCAAGGCCCGTCGGCTTCGCGGGTGGACTCAGCAGGAGCTCGCCGCCAAGATCGGTGTTGATCGGACGAGGGTGAGCCAAATCGAGGCCGGCAAGGGCGGGGGAGTGCCAGCGGACCTGTGGTTCGCGCTGGCCGACGCGCTGGGGATGCCGTTTCGGATGGAGTTCGGGCGTGACCCGTCGCAGGAGCTGGAGGATGCAGGGCACCTCGAGATGCAGGAGTACATGCTCCGGCTCGGGAGGTCGGTTGGGATGAGTCGGATGTTCGAGCTGGCCACCCGCCCGTCGAACCCGGCCTACTCCGCGGACGTCGGGCTGCGCGACGACCTGCGGCGCCTGCTGGTGCTGGAGGAGTGCTGGAACACCTTCGGCAATATCGGTGCCAGCGTCCGCAGCACCCGAAGAAAGATCGCCGAGGCGGAAGCGCTGGCAGTGGCGATCGGCGGCGAACGCGGCGCGTACCGGGTCGCCGCGGTATGGGTCGTGCGCGACGCGCCGCGAAACCGCGCGGTTCTTGCAAGATATCCGGAGATCTTCGATGCAACTTTCACCGCGTCGTCTCTCGCGTGGGTCAAGGCGCTGACGACGCGCGACGTGGAACCGCCCAGCGACATGGGCATCGTTTGGTGCGACCCGCGAAGTGGCCGCCTATCCGCGTGGCGGCGCTCATCGGCGTGAGCTGTCGTCGAGTATCTTTCGCGCCATGAAACGAACCCGACTCGCGTTGGTCCCGGTGCTGCTCGGTCTCTTGGCGTTGCTGGCCGTCGCCGGTCCGGCCGCGGCGCAGGAGATCATCGCCACCCATGGTCAAACAGGCGATTGGGGGTACTCGCCTGCCGACGACGATTCGAGCCCCGGGGCGAAGTGCGGCTATTCGGCCCCTATGCCTGACGGCTGGGCCCACCTGCGTTGGATAAAGGTTCGCGGCCCCATCGTCGTCGCGCGTGACACGACCGGTGGGCGCGACCACCAGACGGTCTCGTGGCAAGTCAAGATCCAGCGCCAAGCCACCGGCGGCGCCTGGCAAACGATGGCGTCATCGTCCGTCCACAGCGCGACTTCGTACGACGACACAGGTTTCCACTTCACCCCGGTCAAAGTCAACGTCAGTGGCAATACCGATCAGCTATGGCGAGCCGTGATCTTGCTCAAGTGGCTGCGTAACGGCGGCGTCGAAGGCTGGACCAAGGCGCGTATCGAGTTCTATGGCGTGAAGTGGACGGTCGGAGCGCCCGACTATTTCTTCACTGACGGTT
>JARXKQ010000286.1 GCA_030271555.1 Chloroflexota bacterium
GGCGCGCTGATCGATCCCTTCGGCAACAAGGGCCCGCGCATGGCTGGCTGGCTGCTGATGGGCGTGCTCGTCGTGGGGCTGCTGCTCGCCTGGATCTGGCGTTTCCGGCCGCAGATCTGGAACCGCACGAGCGCGCTGCTGCTGATTGCCTTGCTCCTGATCGGTGCCACCGTTGCGATCAAGGTCACTGCCGGCCGCCCGGTGCTGCCGTACGTGCTGCCCACCGCGGTAGTCGGGCTGCTCCTCGCCGTGCTCCTCGACGCCGGCACCGCACTGCTCGTGACCGGCCTCCTGGCGTTGCTGGGCGGCGCAATCACCGGCTCGGTTGAGTTCGCGTCATACATCCTGCTCGGCGGCATGGCCGGCGTGATCCTCGTCCGCCGCGGCGAGCGCTTCGGCCACTTCTTCCAGGCAGCCATCGGAATAGGCATCGTCAACCTCAGCGTGGTCACGCTCTTCACGTTGCTCGGCACGCGCGACTTCACCGGGCTCGCGGAGCTCGCCGGCGCCAGCGTGGCGGCCGCAGCGGGCAGTGCCGTCGCCGCGCTCGGCTCGTTCGTGGTGGTCGGGAATCTGTTCGGCATCACCACTTCGTTCCAACTACTCGAGCTGGCCAACCCCACACAGAAACTGCTGCGCCGGCTCATGCTCGAGGCAAACGGCACCTACAACCACTCATTGCTAGTGGGCAACCTGGCCGAGCGCGCGGCTGAGGCGATTGGCGCCGACCCGCTGCTGGCGCGCGTCGCGTCCTACTACCACGACGTCGGCAAGCTGGACAACCCGCTCGCCTATATCGAGAACCAGGCCGGCGGTGAGAACGTGCACGACGAATTGACACCAGAGGAATCGGTCGCGCTCGTCAAGGCGCACGTCGCGCGCGGCATTGACCTTGCCTACCAGTACAAGCTGCCCAAGCCGGTCATCGCGTTCATCCCGCAGCACCATGGGACGGCGCTGATCAGCTACTTCCACGCCCGGGCGAAAGAGGCAGCGCAGCCGGTCGATGAGGCGCGTTTCCGGCACTCCGGGCCCAAGCCGCAGTCGAAGGAAGCGGCGATCCTGATGCTGGCCGATGGCGTCGAGGCGAGCGTCCGCTCCTTGAGCGATCACGACGAGCCCACCATCCGGGCGATGGTCGACCGGATCATTCACGAGCGCCTCGATGACGGCCAGTTCGACGAGTGCGATCTGACGCTGCGCGATGTCGAGCGCATCCGCGCGGCCTTCGTGGCGCAGCTCCTGGGCATGTACCACCGGCGCGTCGAGTACCCGCAGAACAAGATCGTCGAGATCGAGTCGCGCCGCGCGGCGGGCAACAGCGCTTAGGCCATGGCGGCCATCTATCTGCGGCCGTGGCGCATCGACGTGTCTGTGCGCGATGGAGTTCGCTCGCCGATCGCTTTGGTTGCCCTGGCGCGGCTCGCCGCCCACGCGCTGACCGTATGCTGCGCCCCGTCGCCGGGGAGCCTGGGATTGATCCTGTCGGACGATCGCGAGCTGGCCGCTTTGAACCTCAGGCACATGGGCCACCAAGGGCCGACCGATGTCCTGTCGTTCCCACTGCTGCCGGTGCGCCACTTTCCCGCTCACCCGGGGCAGGATCCGACTGTCCGCAAGGTGCGGTCCGCCGACTTCGTCCTGCCACCGGGCCGCCGACCGCACCTGGGCGACATCATCGTGAGCGTTGAACGCGCGGCGGCCCAGGCGCCGGGTTCGCTCGAGGACGAGCTGCGCCAGCTGGTCGTTCATGGCGTGCTGCACGTTTGCGGCTGGGATCACGCCGCTCCGGCTGAGCGTGACGCGATGCGGGCGCTGGAGAGTAAGGTGCTCGACTCATGACCGACCACGACGCGCACGAACACGACGCCGACGAGCACGACGGACACGAGCATCATCACCACGCGATGTCCTACGAGGACGCGCTGAACGAGCTGCGCTCCTCGGCTACGCACTACTACGAGCACCAGTTCGACTGGAAAGGCCACGGCCCGCCGGAGGGCTTTGACGGGCCGCGCTGGTTCGTGCCCAACGAGGACTGGCGCGTGGCCGCGCGGCTCGATCGAGACGCGCCCCACACCGGCGAGCATGTCGAGCTCGCGACATCAACGGGCAAGTTGCGCGACATGGAAAATGCCGGACAGCTGGTCTTCGAGGTGGGCGGCCAGGAACACCGGCTCACGGCGTTCCTGCCGCGCGCCATGGACGCCGAGCCGGTGCTGTTCGTGCCGTTCCGCGACGCCTCATCGGGCGTCGATACCTATGGCGCGGGGCGCTATGTCGACGTGCCCTACGACGCGGACGAAGAATGGCTCGATCTCGACTTCAACTATGCCTACAACCCGTCCTGCGCCTTCAGCCCGGCCTACGACTGCCCATTCCCGCCCGCGGGTAATCGGCTGTCGATCTCGGTGACTGCGGGCGAGAAGCTGCCCTCGGGAGCGAAGCCGGCCGGCTAGTCGGCTTTCTAGGCGCGAGCTGCGGCGCCGCGCGTGGCTACAGCTGGTTCGTGATGAAGGCGTAGCCGCTCGTTAACCAGATCGCGACGAAGCACACCGCCACGACACGGCCGATCCACGGCGCCGTGTCGTAGGCGAGATATGGCTTCCAGCGGATCAGCGCGAACTTGACGGCGAGCAGCGCGAACGCGGTCGAGCCGGCGACGACGTGGACGAGGACGCGGGTCGGGTTGCTCGGTGCGCCAACGTCGACCATGCAGAAGAAGGCGATGACCGCCGCAAGGACGATGGCGATCCGCCCGCCGATGC
>JARXKQ010000287.1 GCA_030271555.1 Chloroflexota bacterium
ATGTCGGGAGAGTCGGCCATGGCGGCAGATTAGGCCGTTGCTAGATCCCGCCGCTGAAGGTGTCGCACGCCTGCGGGTTGCCCTCGCGGTAGCCGGTCGAGAACCACTTCTGGCGCTGGTCCGACGAGCCGTGCGTCCACGTCTCGGGGTTGACGCGGCCGGTCGACTCTTTCTGGATCCGGTCGTCGCCCACGGCGGACGCTGACTGAAGTGCCGTCGCGATCTCCGACTGGGTGAGCGGCTCGATGTAGCCCGTGTCCACGGCGTTCGCCGCCCAGACGCCGGCGTAGCAGTCGGCCTGCAGCTCAACGCGGACCGAGGATGACGTGGCGCCGGTCGTCCCGTCCTGCGACCGATCGATGACGCCCAGCAGGTCCTGCACGTGGTGGCCGTATTCGTGGGCCACGACGTAGGCCTGGGCGAGTGGCGCCGACGAGCCGCCGTACTGGCTTACCAGCACGTCAAAGAAGCCCAGGTCGAGATAGACGTACTTGTCCGTGGGGCAATAGAAGGGCCCTGTGTCCGACGTCGCCGGTCCGCAGCCGGTATCTATTGAGTTGGTGAACAGCACCGTCTGCGTGTTCTGGTATTGGTGGCCCAGCTGCGGCAGCTCCTGCGTCCAGTAAGCCTGGATGCTGTTGACATAGCCCACGATCCGGCAGTCCTGGCGCGCGTTGGCGTCGGCGCCGGTGCGGCATTCCTGCTGCAAGGTGGAACTGATCGGCCCGTTCTGGATTGGCGTCGAAGTGCCGCCGCCCAGCCCTCCTGAGAGGTACAGGTAGGCACCGACCACCACCAGGAGCAAGATTATGCCCCCGATTCCCCCGCCGACGGGCAGGCCACCGCCCGACCCACCACCGCCCATGCCGGGGAAGCTGAAGTTGCCCGGCAAACCGCGCCGACCGCCACTGGCGCCGCGCATGTCGCGCACCTGGCCCGGATCGAGGTTCGCGTCAGGTCGAAAAGTCATGCGGCGATGCTACCGCGCACACCTTGCAGGGTCATTCCTATAAACGGTCCCGATGGTTCGTGTCAGATAGAGATCCCCGGGTTGCTATTTCGATCCGTTGCCGTCCGAGGGGCTGATTGAGGCCGAAACAGCGCCATAGCAGCAATTGGGTGGTTATCTGACGCGGAATCAGAGTCAGTTCCGAGATAAGAACCCCCGCATCTCTAAATGACCAGAAACGTCGCCTGATAACGCACGGGGCGCGGCGTGTCGCGCCGGGACGCCGCGAGCGGGACTAGCCGGCGAGGACGGGTTCGCCCATCGCGCGCGCGCCCGCGTCGACGCCAAGGGAGGCGCCCAGCAGGAGGGGTCGGCCGAGTCGGTTGTGGTACTGCGGCCGGAAGCGCTCGAGGTCGTACATCGTGTCGACGTCGACCTTGCGCGGATTGCCCGGCTCCGGGATGGGCACGTGGGTGTACTTGCCATCCTGGACGCCGATCATCCGCCCGGTGATGCCGCCCTCGCGGATCAGGTCCACCGCGATGTTGGCGAAGGTGATCGCCACCATCGTGTCGAGCGAGTCGGGATCGCCCGATCGAAGGTCGTAGGTGAGCTCCGACGAAACGGCCTCCTCGCCGCTGCGCTTCTTGATCTCGTCCGCCAGCGCTGAGCCAACGTCAACCTTGTGGCGATGGCCGAACGAGTCGGTCTCACCGTACTCGGCGAGCTGGCCGCCTCGCCAGATTGCGCCTTCCGAAGCGATGACAAAGGAGTAGCGCGAGGGGTTCGCGCGCTTGTCCTCGACCAGCACGTTAGTCAGCCGCTCAAGATCGAACGGCGCCTCGGGGATGACGCAACGCGCGCTGGTGACGTAGGCCGTGTAAAGCGCGCTAAAACCCGCGTCGCGGCCAAAGATCCGGAACACGCCGATCCGCTCGTGCGAGCCGAGCGTCGTCCGCTGCCGCGTGATCAGCTCCTTGGCGCGAGTGATGGCGCTCGAGAAGCCCACGCAGTACTCGGTGCCCTGCACGTCGTTGTCCATCGTCTTGGGGATGGCAATGAGCGGCACGCCGGTCCGGTCGAGCACCTTGGAGTACGACAGCGTGTCATCACCGCCGATGGTCACGAGATAGTCGAGGCCCAGGTACTCGATGTTGTCGAGCACGAGCGGCGTCAGGTCGTAGACGTCGTCGCTGACCTGCATTGTTGCCGCGCGCTCCGGCGTGAGCGTGGGTGGCAGGCGCTTGGTGGGCATGCGCGAAGGATTGGTCCGCGACGTGTGCAGCGTCGTCCCGCCGGAGCGATCGATGGTGCGCGTGTTGGTGCGATCGAGCGGCCGGATGTAGTCGGGGTCCAGCCGCCCGCCGGCGGACAGCGCCTCTGCCCGGCGCATGTGCGTCAGGCCCTCCCAGCCGCGCCGGATGCCGATGACCTCGCAGCCGATCTCGGTCGCGTTGTAGACGACCGACTTGATGACCGAGTTCAGACCCGGGACGTCGCCGCCGCCGGTGAGGATGCCGATGCGCCTTGCTGCCATTTACAACCCCGCGTATGAGTGCAGGCCGCCGAAGAAGAGGTTGCCCCCGAGATAAGTCATCATCACCGCCCCAAAACCGATGACGAGGATGAGCGCCGCGGGGCGTCCGGCCCAGCCGCGCTGACTGCGCGCGTGAAGATAGACCGCGTAGATGAGCCACGTCACAAGGGCGCTTGTTTCCTTGGGGTCCCAGCCCCAGTAGCGGCCCCAGGCGATGCTCGCCCACCACGAGCCCAGGATGATCATCGTCGCGAAGATCGGGAAGCCGATGATGACCGC
>JARXKQ010000288.1 GCA_030271555.1 Chloroflexota bacterium
CCCATCGCGGGCAAATGTTTCACGCCGCATGGGCACCGTCTAGCCCTCGGCGATGTAGCGCCGCTCCCCGGTATTCGCGTCGACGAAGACGCGCATCGTCCGCTTGGAGGTGGGGTCAACGAAGACCTCGTCCGTCCGGTGGAAACGCGCGTCGAGCGGGGCGGGCTCGCCACCGCCCGGGCCGGGCTGCCCGCCGCCCAGCTCGGCTGACGCTGAGCGGTAACGCGAAACCTCGATCAGGGCGACGATCACCAGCACCGCGCCACTGGGGATGAGCCAGAAAGCGCTGACGAAGATGCCCGGAATGCCGCTGAAGGCGAGCACCATCCCGCCCAGCAGCATCAGGCCGCCGATCACCCCCAGGACAAGGCGCACGACTGAGACGCCCCTCGTCATCGTCGACTACTCGCCGGGCTGTGGCGCGTTCGCATCCTGGGCAACGACCACGGCCGTGCCGTAGGCCACGATCTCGGACATCGTGCCCGCGAGCTCGGACGAGTCGAAGCGCATCGAGATGACCGCGTTGGCGCCCATCATCGTGGCGTTCTGGACCATGCGGTCGATCGCCTGGCGCCGGGCGTCCTCGAGCAGCGACGTGTACTCATGGATCTCGCCGCCGCCCAACGAGCGCAAGCCAGCCATGATGTTTCCGCCCAGGCCGCGGCTGCGGACGACGAGGCCAAAGACGTGGCCGCGTGTCTCTGTCACTTTCCAGCCGGCGATGAACGGTGCAGTTGAGATGAGCATGTGTGATGAGCCTCCTTGTACGGGTGAGGCTATTCCTTAAGGGCCGCGTAGGCCTGTGCCAGTTGGGCTAATTGGTAGTGGGCATTCAGCCCGCTCGGATTGGGCACGACCCACGTTTCGCAACCACCGACCGACTCGTCCTGCCGGCCGACTACCGCTTTGGGCTTTCCAAACGCAACCCGATACGTCGACAGGCCCAGGAAGGCCACCTTTGCCGGGCGGCGAGGTCGTCCGGCGAAGGTCGCTTCACCTGTCTAATGTGCAACCTTCGCAGTCGGCCTGCGGGCCGCTGCTACGCGCTTCTCGGCGACCCAGCACCGGGGCGGTGCTTGGCCGCCGCAGCGCTTGTATGCTCCCATTGTGAGAGGTCCCGGGTCGCTCCACGTCATCACCGGCTGCATGTTCGCAGGCAAGACCGATGAGTTGCTGCGGCTTCTGCGCCGTGCGTCAGTGGGCGGCCGCTCAGTGATGCTGATCCGTCCCAGCGCTGACACGCGCTCGCCCGCTGAAGTCGCCGAGTCCCGCTCTGGCGCGCGTTTCGACTCGATCGCCGTGGGCTCGGCGAGCGACATCGTGCCCACGGTCATGACCGCGCGGGCAGAGGTCATTGCCATCGACGAGGTTGAGTTCTTCGGCTACGAGGTGGCTGCGGTGGCCGACCGCCTCGCGACCGACGGCTACGAGGTGATCGTGTCCGGCCTGGACACCGACTTTGCCGGGCGGCCCTTTGGCGCCCTGCCCAACCTCCTGGCGATGGCCGACAGCGTCACCAAGCTGAGCGCCGTGTGTGTCTTTCCCGGTTGCGGCGAGGAGGCGACGCGAACTCAGCGCCTGGTGAACAACGAGCCGGCTGCGATCGACGACGCGCTGATCGTCGTGGGCGGAACGGAAGGGGCGCGCGAGCCGGATCGCTACGAGGCGCGCTGCCGCACCCACCACCGCGTGGCTCCCGCGCGCCACGGCACAAATCTCGCCTTTACGAGCCCGGAGCCGGAAGCGCTCACGAGCCCGGAGTCGGGCGTTTCAAGCTCCAACGGCCACGATGAGTTCAGCCTGTCTGAGTTGCCCGCGCCCTAGGGACGGGGCAGCGGCTCAGAAGACTCGGTCGATCGCGCGGGTGATCACGAAGATCACCACCGGGAGCAACAACGCTGACGCAAAGCCGCGAATCGTTGTTGTCGTCCACGGCCAAGTCGGTAGGCGGGTCAGCAAGTCGCGCTCCGCGATCGCCGACGCGAGCATCTTGTTGAGCGCGTCTGCGCTCGTGTAGTCGTGCGCATCTGCGGCTCGATGCAGAGCGTCAAGGATCCCCTTGAGCCGCTCGGTTGACGCCGCGATGAGCTCCGCACCGACCGCTGTGACCCCAGAGAGCGCGTCGACGGGGCCCGAGTTCAGGACGTCGATCTTGCGCGCCACCACGCCAAGATGGCGCACGGATCGGAGTTGCGTGATCGCCTGGGCGACCACGAGCCCGAGCACGATGGCAAACACAAGCCACGCAGCGGCGACGACGCTCTCGACTATCGGGGGCCGCGGCGCGGCCGTCGGCTTCACGTAGACGAGGTAGAGCGCGTTGGTCATGGCGGCTACTGCTGTCGCCCATACGAGGAATGCGCGGTCGGGAATGGAAATGAGGCGCCGCCGTTCGGCTTCCGCACTGTCCTCGTCCGCTAGAGCAGGCCTGAAGTCCTCGAATGCAGCAACGGCCGTGCGCCTCATGAATGCCGCCAGGGCCAGAAACATACCGGCGAGAACCGAGGCAACAACTACCTCTGGGTTGAATTGTCCTGGGGGACTTGAGCCGCTGATCCAGAGGGTGAGGTTGCCAAAGAGCGCGATCGCAAAGCCGGCCGCCAAGAAGTAGGCCTCGGCCGGACCAGGCAAGCGATCAACTGCGTCCAGCGCGCGGTCGACCATCTAGTTAAGCAATGTGCTCCGTATCGGGCGGCTTGTTGCGGAAGTACGCCCAGAATGCGAGCGACAGCAGGGAGAACGCCGTAAATAGGACA
>JARXKQ010000289.1 GCA_030271555.1 Chloroflexota bacterium
CGAACCACTTGGTGTGCCCGTCCTTCCGGCCTTGCCGTTCGGCATCACCCCCTACTTTGCCGCGTTCCCGGGCAGTCCCTCCCTCCGCACGACCACCTACGTCGCCGTCATCCGGGATCTGCTCGATTCGCTCTTCGGTCAGGGCTTCCGACGCATCGCCGTGGTCAACGGTCACGGTGGAAATTCACCGGCCGCGGGTGTGCTCCGCGAATGGATGACGGAGCCGCGCAAAGCACGCGTTCAGGTGCTGTTCCACGACTGGTGGAACGCGCCGCTTGTCTGGGCGGTCGTGCAGCGCTACGAGAAGGAGTCTTCGCATGGCTCCTGGATGGAGAACTTCCCATGGACGCGACTCCCGGGTGTCGTGATGCCCAAGGGCAAGAAGCCGCTGATCCCGCAACGCATCATCCGGCAGGCACCGCCCGACGAGCTGCGCCGATTGACCGTCGACGGCAGCTTCGGCGGCTCGTATCAGCGACCGGATGAGGAAGTGCTCGACGTGTGGCGGACAGGCGTGGCAGAAGTTCGAGAGCTGATCGAGAACGGGTGGAACAAAGATGGGTGAGCTCAGCGGCAAGGTGGCCCTCGTCACCGGAACGGCGCACGGCATCGGCACCGCGATCGCGGACGGCTTGGAGGAGGACGGCGCGAAGGTCCATCGTGTCGATCGCGACACCGCCGACCTCACGGACTCAGCGCAGGTCGCCGAGCTGATCGGGCGCCTCGGGCGCATCGACGTCCTCGTCAACAACGCGGGCGGGGTCGTGGGTCAGGTCGGCAGACCGCTCGACGAAGTCAGCGACGATGATTGGCGAGCGATCGTGGACGCGAACTTGACGAGCGCCTTCCTTTGCACTCGCGCCGTCATCCCTGCGATGAAAGCAGCCCGCGCAGGCTCGATCGTCAACATCTCATCCGGTGCGGGACGCAGCGTGAGCTTGACCGGCATCCAGGCCTACGCAAGCGCCAAGGCGGGCCAGATCGGGTTCACTCGTCAGATGGCTCACGAGCTCGGGCCCTTCGGCATCACCGTGAATTGCATCGCGCCGGGTTTCGTGCGGTCCAATCCCACGACCGAGCGGCAGTGGGACAGCTATGGCGAGGACGGTCAACGGCGACTCATCGAGGGGATACCGCTGCGGCGTCTGGGGCGCGCCGAAGACATCGCGAACGGCGTGCGCTTCTTTGTCTCGTCACGGGCGTCGTGGATCACGGGACAGGTGCTTTCGATCGATGGTGGGCGCTCGCTGTTCTGATCGTTTCGCCATAAGCCTCCCAGTAGCGGGCCCACGCCTCCAGACCCTCGTGCAGGCGATCGATGCGAAAGAATTCGTTCGGCGAATGAAAATCCTCGTCCGCAGTCGAGAACGAGAAGAACACCGTGTCGATCCCCAGCAGCCGTTTGAAGAGCTCGCTCACCGGCAGCGTCGAGCCCATCCGCACGGTCAGCGGCTTCTTTCCGTAGACCTGCTCGAGGACCCGCTGCGCGGTCACCAGGCCAGGATGGTCCGAGCGGATGCGGTACGGCAGCGCGGCGTGCCGGTCGCCGCCGACGGTCAGGCTCACACCAGCCGGCAGGCGCGTTTCGAGGTGGCGCGCGACCAGCGCGCGGATCGTGTCCGGATGCTGATCGGGGACGAGGCGGCAGCTGATCTTCGCGTGCGCCTCATTCGGCGTGACCGTCTGGCTCCCCTGGCCCTGGTAGCCGCCCCACATCCCATTTATCTCGAGGGTCGGGCGTGTCCACTGACGTTCCAGCGTGCTGAAGCCCCCTTCACCGAATGGCAACGGCGCGCCTACCTCTGCGAGGAAACGCCCCTCGTCGAATGGCAGCTCGGCGATGTCGCGCCGTTCCTCGTCCGAAAGCGCGGCGACGTCGTCATAGAAACCCTCGACGGCGACGCGGCCGTCCGGAGAATGCAAGCTTGCCACCAGCTCGGCCATGGCGTGCAGCGCGTTCGCGACGGAGCCGCCGTAGCGGCCCGAATGCAGGTTCCTGCTCGCGCCCGTGATGCTGAATTCCAGCCCGACCACACCGCGACTGGCGATCGTGATCGAGGGTTCGTCATGTCGCCACATCGCGCCGTCAGCTGACAGAGCGCAGTCCGCCTGGAGCAGTTGCTGGTTCGCGGCCAGGAACGGCTCGAGGTTGCGACTCCCGATCTCCTCCTCACCCTCGAAGATGAACTTCACGTTGAGCGGTAACGCGCCACGTGTGGCGAAGAAGGCTTGCGCGACCTTGATCGGGATCAGCATCGGCCCTTTGTTGTCGGACACGCCGCGCCCGTACACGCGGCCCTCGCGCACCACCGGCTCGAACGGATCGCTCAGCCACCGCTCGAGCGGGTCGGGCGGCTGCACGTCGTAATGGCCGTAGACCAGCAGCGTCGGCGCGCTCGGCGCGCCCAGCCACTCGCCGTAGATGACCGGGTGGCCCGGCGTGGGCATGCTGCGGACGTCGATGGGGCCGGCCTGCCGCAGTTGCGCGGCGACCCATTCGGCGGCGCGGGTGACGTCTCCCGCATGCTGCGGGTCGGTGCTCACGCTGGGGATGCGGACGAACTCGATGAGCTCCCCAAGGCTGCGGTCGTGGTGCGCGGACAGGTACTCGAGCGGGGTCAATGCGGCAGCGCGGCTTTGAGCACGTCGAGCGTCTCGTGACTCTGCGCGCGCCGGCGCTCCTCGAGATCGTGCACCAGCTCGATCAAGCGCGAGACCAGCGGTGTCGGGACGCGGACCTCCGAGCCGAGCAC
>JARXKQ010000005.1 GCA_030271555.1 Chloroflexota bacterium
CATCAGAGCCGTCGCCGGCCTCGCGCTCCTTATCCTCGCGCACTTTGGCGAGCGCCTTTTCCGTCACTTTTAGCTCGCGCCTGTTGGGAATGAAGGCGCTCATTCCGCCGATCGCGTGCGCTCCCCGGTGATGGCACGTCTTGACCACCAATTGCTGGTAGGCGCGCATGAAGGGCACGGCCATCGTGACCTGCGCCCGATCGGGCAAGAGCGCCTCTTCGGGCACAGAGGCAAAGCATTTGATGATGCTGAAGATGTAGTCCCAGCGGCCGGCGTTGAGCCCTGCGGCATGGTCACGCAGCTCGTACAGGATCTCGTCCATCTCGAACGCGGCCCAGATCGTCTCGATCAGGACTGTCGCCCGGATGGAGCCATGCGGTACGGCGAGCTGCTGCTGCGACCAGGTGAAGACGTCGTTCCAGAGTCGCGCCTCGCGGTGCGACTGCATCTTGGGCAGGTAGAAGTACGGCCCACTCCCTCGCGACAGTGCTTCCGCAGCGTTGTGGAAGAAGTACAGGCCGAAGTCGAAGAGGCTGCCGGAGATTGGTTTGCCGTCGACATCGAGGTGGCGCTCCACCAGGTGCCAGCCGCGCGGCCGGACGACGAGCGTCGCCAGGTTGTCGCCAAGCTCGTAGTGCTTGCCCTCTGGTGAGTCGAAGGAGAGCGTGCGCCGCACGGCATCCTGGAGCGCCGCCTGGCCGCCGACGACGTTCGCCCAGGTGGGCGAGAGCGAATCCTCGAAGTCGGCCATGAAGACTTTCGCGCCGCTGTTGAGCGCGTTGATCGTCATCTTTGCGTCCGCCGGTCCGGTGATCTCGACGCGGCGGTCGTTCAGGTCGGCCGGCGCGTGGGCCACCGACCAGTCCGATTCGCGGACCGCCGCAGTCTCAGGCAGGAAGCCCAGCCGCTCCCCGGCGGCGAGTCGCGCGGCACGATCGCGCCGTGCGGCGAGGACCTCCTGGCGCCGTGGCTCGAATTCCGCCGCGAGGCGGGCGACAAAGTCGAGAGCGTCAGCAGTCAGGACGCGCTCGATGCCCGGAACGGGGCCGCCGACTACCCGCGCTTCTGCCATCTACGAGCTCCTCTTTGCCGGACCAACCTTGGGCAGGTTCAGATCGTTGATCTTGATCCCTTTGGCCGACTCGGCCATCAGGGCGTCGAGTCGGCGCAGGCGGGTCTGCTCTTGCTTGCCCTGGACGACCCACCACGTCATGGACTTACGGTAACCCGGCGTCTGGGCGCGCCAGAACTCCCAGGCGGCCTTGTTCTTGCGAAAAATGGCTGAGAGGTCGTCGGGCAGGTCGGCCGGGCGCGTCTCGTACGTGTAGGCGCCGGGCGTGGGCTCGCGCCGCGCCTCGAAGGCCGTGAGACCCGCGGGATGCATGCGGCCTGCCTTAGTGAGCTCCTCGACGCGCGAGATGTTGAGCTGGCTCCAGTTGCTGCCGGACCGCCTGGGCGAGAAGCGCGTCGTGACCGCGAGATCGTCGACGCGGTTCGTCTGACCGTCGATCCAGCCGAAGCAGAGCGCTTCGATCACGGCCTCGTCATAGCTCATGCCCGACTTGCCCGCGCCCTTCTTCCAGAAGCCGATCCACTGCGCAGGCGCCTTGGCGTGATTGGCCTCGAGCCACTTGCGAAACTCGGCCGGCGACTCAAAGAACCGGATGTTCTCCGGCTTCACCAGCCGCCGGCCTCGCGCAGCAGGCGATGAAGGATGCGGGCCGAGACGACCCGGCGGTAGTCGGCCGTCGAGCGCACGTCGTCGATGGGGTGGATCTCCGCGGCGAGCGTTGCGGCAGCGTGATCGGCCGTCGTCTGCCGCGCCGCCGCGCCCTCCAGGACCTTCTCGGTTTCCCTGGCGCGAATCGGTGTGGCCGCGACCGACCCCAGACTGACGCGCACGTCGCGCCAGACGCCGCCGTCTTCACGCCACGACAACGCCATGACGACCTTCGAAATCGCCTGGGCGCGGCGCGTGCCCACTTTGCGGAAACGCACCTGACGGCCGCGCGGCAGTGGGAAACGGATGCGCAGCAGCAGCTCGTCCGGCGCGCAGGCGGTCTTGCGGTACGCCGGCCAGAAATCCTTGGCGGCGACCATGCGCTCGCCGCGGGCGCTGCCCAGGACCAGCTCGGCGTCCGTTGCCAGGAGAACCGGCAGAGTGTCGCCAGCGGGTGACGCGTTGATCGCGTTGCCACCGATCGTGCCGCGGTTCTGGATCTGCGCCGCGCCAATGGTCGCCGCGGCCGCAACCAGCGCCGGCAGGTGCTCCTGGCATGCATCCGAGTTGCGAATCTGGGTGTAGGTCGTGAGCGCGCCCATGGTCAGGACGCCATCTTCGACCGCGACGCCGCGCAACTCGTTGAGCCGCCAGATGTCGAGGACGCGTTCGGGCGGTGGCGCGAGGTCGCCCGTCATCTGGACGATCAGGTCGGTGCCGCCGGCGATCGGCCGCCAACCGCCCTCCGTAGCGAGCAGCGTCAGTGCCTCGGCCAGATTGGCGGGTGACGAAACCGGCGGTTCGACGCGCATGGCTGTCAGGCGCCTGGTGTCTGTGCGGCCTTGGCGATCGCGTCGATGATCTTGGTGTAGCCGGTGCAGCGGCACAGGTTGCCGGCAATCGCCTCGCGGATCGCGTCTTCATTCGCGTCTCCGCCCTGGTCGAGATAAGCACGCGCCGCAACCAGCATCCCCGGCGTGCAGATGCCGCACTGCGCGCCGCCGGTCTCGAGAAAGGCCTGCTGCAGCGCACTGAGGTTGCCCTGGCCGTCATGGAGACCCTCAACCGTGACGATGAGGGTCCGGTCGACCTGGCAAACGGGCACGAGGCAGGAGTTGACGATCTCGTCGTCGACCAAGACTGAGCAGGCGCCGCACTCGCCCTCGCCACAGCCTTCCTTGGTGCCGGTCAGGCCGAGGTCCTCGCGCAGCACATCGAGCAGGCGGCGCGTGCCGGGCACCTCGAGCGATTGCTTGAGACCGTTGACCCAGAATTCGTATCTCATCCGTCGTACGGCCCGCGCGTGGGTTGTGGGTCGGTCCGCGCGTCGGGCGCGGGATCAAGGCCAGCGGCAGGAGTGCCGGCGCTCATACCGGTGGCGACGGACACGGTCGAGATGCCTGGCAGGGGCGGTGGGGTGATCCCGTGCAGCGCCGCGAGGATTCTCTCCGGCGAGGCGGGCAAGTCGTGGATCCAAGCGCCAGTCGCATCGTGGATCGCCGCGACGACGGCCGCGGCAGGAACGTCCATCGGCAGCTCACCCACGCCCTTCGCGCCATGGGGCGCGCCACTGAACGGCTCCTCAACAAGGATGGACGAGATGCGCGGCGCATCGAGCGCGGTGGGAATGATGTACGTCGCGAGGCGATCGTTGAGGTAGCGGCCGTCGACAAGCTTGATCTCCTCGATCGTCGCGTAGCCCACCCCCTGGAGCGTGCCGCCCTCGACCTGCCCCTCGGCGAGCACCTGGTGGATGACGTGGCCGATGTCATTGGCCGAGATAACGTTGCTCACCGTGACCTCACCGGTGTCGAGATCAACGTCGACCTCGGCGACGCACGCTGCCCAGCCATAGGCCGGATAGGCGTCGCCCTTGTAGGTCGTGTCATCGAAGTCGACACCGGGATACGGCTCGAACTGCTGGTCGACTCTCAATCCGTTGTGCTGCTGCGCGTATTCGAGGTACGACTCGGCGAACGGCCGACCCGTCGCTCCCTCGATCGTGGCGCGCATCTTGCGGGCGGCCTGGATGACGAGGCCGCCGACAACCATCGCGGTCCGCGACGCGACAGTGGGCCCTGAGTCCGGCACGATCGAGGTGTCCTGCGGCGCAATATCGACGAGATCAGCGTCTACGCCGAGCTCGGCGGCGGCCAGCTGCGGGAAGATCGTCTTGGTGCCCTGGCCCATCTCCGTTGAGCCGGTCAGGATCCGGATCTGGCCGTCCGCGCCGAGCTCGATTGACGCGACGCTGGCCAGGTGTACCTCGCCGCTCCCCGTGAACCCGGCGCCGTGCCAGGCCATGGCGAGGCCGACGCCGCGGGCGCTCCGCTCCGTCGAAGACGACAGCAGGGCCGACTTTCCGCCAGTCTGCCGACTCTCCCGCTGGCGGGCTGTTTGCGCGCGGATGCGCTCGAACTCGGCTGCCTCTGTGGCGCGATCGAGCACCTCGTGCGCGGCGACGCTTTCCCGGAGCACCTGGTCCGACGGGGTCGTATCGCCCAGCTTGTAAGCCCACCGGCGGCGGAGCTCGAGCGGGGAGATGCCGAGCGCCTCGGCGACGCGGTTGACCTGCATCTCCGCCGCGAACTCGGTCTGGGGCGCACCGAAGCCGCGAAACGCGCCGTTGGGTGGCGTGTTGGTCGCCATCGCGCGGCCGCGGATGCGCACGTTGCGGCACATGTACGGGCCGCCGGCATGGAGCGTGCCGCGCGACAGCACTACGGGCGTGAGCGTGCAGTACGCGCCGCCGTCCATGACGACGTCGATGTCCTGCGCCATCAGGGTGCCGTCACGCATCACGCCGGTGCGATGCGTGACGATCGCGGGGTGTCGCTTCGTTGTTGCCGCCAGGTCCTCGTGACGGTCGTAGATCATCCGCACCGGCTTGCCCACGCGCAGCGCCAGCATCCCGGAATGGGTGGCGATGACGGACGGGAATTCCTCCTTGCCGCCGAAACCGCCGCCGGTCTCGGCCTGGATCACCACCGCCTGCGCGCCGCTCAACCCCAACGCTCGCTGGAGCGCCTTGTGGATGTAGTACGGGCACTGCATCGAGCCATGGATCGTCACGCCGCCATCGGGCCGTGGTACGGCGATCATCGCGTTGTTCTCGATGTAGAGCTGCTCCTGGTGGCCCACGCGGTACGTGCCCTCGATCACGATGTCGGCGGCCGCGAGCGCCGCGTCAACGTCGCCACCCTTGTCGAGCGCGAAGTGGGCGAACTCCTGCTCCGACACGAGCGGGTCGAACACCGCCGGCAGTGGCTCCGTGCGCAGGGAGATGCGCTTGACCGCCTGGCGGAGCGTCTCTTGATCGGGCGCGGCCAGCAAGGCAACGGGTTCGGCGTAGTGGCGGATCTCGTCCTCGACCAACACGGGCTGGTCGTCCTGGATCAGGCTCATGACGTTGTCGCCGGGCACGTCCTTGGCCGTCAGAACGACCACCCGCGACCAATCGAAGTCGGGATCGAGATCGATCCCCAGCAGTCGGGCATGGGCGATGCTCGAGCGGATCGTCTGGCCGTACCAAGCGCCCGGGAACACCATGTCGTCGGTGTAGAGCGCCTCACCGGTCAGTTTGGCCGGGCCCTCACGGCGCAGTGGCAGACCGCGTGCCCGGCCGACCTCGAGCTCACCCGGCGCGGGCGCGCGGACGGGCGCGTCGATCGTCGGTGCTACACGCGGCGGCCGGGTCATTACGGTCATTTGACGGCTGATGGTACCCGCGGATTCACAGGTAATCGACTCCTGACCGGTGCTACCTTGGCCCATCTGCATCTGAGTGAGGAGGAGGCTCGGCATTTGAACTGGCTGGCGGCGTTGTTCCTGGTGCTGCATGTGGGCGGCGCGATCATCGCGTTCGGGCCGACGTTCGTTTTCCCGCTGATCGGCGGAATGGCCGGCAAGGAACCCATGCACACAAATTTCGCGCTTCGTTTGGCCGAGCAGATCGAGACGCGCCTGGTACTGCCGCTGGCAGTCTTCCAGGCGGTCACTGGTGTGGGCCTCATCTGGGCCAAGGGCATCGATGTCTTCAGCCATCTGTGGCTTTTGATCGGGATCGTGCTCTACGTCATCGCCCTTAGCATCGCGTTCTTCAACCAGCTGCCGGTCACCAAGAAGCTGATCGAGCTGACCAGCACGCCGCCTCCGCCTCCATCGCCCGGCGCCCCAGCACCGTCGGGGCCACCGCCGCACATCGCCGCATTGGTCAAGCGCAACCAGCAGGGCGGCATGATCCTGACCGTGCTCCTGGTGACCATCATCATTTTGATGGTCTTGGGCGCGAACGGCTTCATCGGTTAAGTCGACGGAGCCGCCCGGCCACCCGAACTAGTGGCGCACCACCCGACCAGGGAGCGCCCCAGTGTGCGTGCCGTTGTCAACAACGATGACGCCATTCACGAGCACGTAGTCAATACCGGTCGGGAAGCGGCGCGGCTCGTCGTAGGTGGCGTTCGAGCGCACCGTGGCGGGATTGAAGACAACGACGTCGGCCAGGTAGCCGTCGGCCAACTGGCCGCGATCACCCAGGCCCAGCCGCGCGGCTGGTGCGCCGGTCATCTTGCGGACGGCCTCCTCGAGGCCCAGCCAGTGGTCTTCGCGCACGAACTCGCCCAGCACGCGCGGAAACGAGCCGTAGGTTCGCGGCGAGGGCTTCGCGCCGATGAACGTCGAATCAGTCGCGACCATGCCCTGTGGGTGCTTGAAGAACGGCTCCATCGTGGCCTTGATGGGGCCGCTTGTGACCTGGTTCGTGCGCAGGTTCTCCTCGAGCAGCAGGTCGCACACGGCGTCAACCGCGTCCACGCCGCGCTCGTTCATGACGTCGGCCAGTGATTTGGCCTCCCAGCGCAGGTTGTCGGGCCGCGTGAACGCGCCCAATCGGACGTCGGTCCAGCCAGCCGCCGAGGTGTAGGCAGCGCCACCGCGGGCTCGCCACTCGGCGCGGATCCTGTCACGCACTGCCCTGTCGGCGAGCCTCTCCTTGGTCGCGGCCGGGCCGCCCGCCTGGACCCACTGCGGGATCTGGATGAGCAAGCGGGTCGATGCCCACTCGGATGGGTATGAGTCGAACGTGACGTCCATGCCCTCGGCGATGGCGTCGTCGACCAAGGCCAGAAGCTGCGCCGGGGTGCCCGGGTGGGTCGGCCGGTGGTAGAAGTGCGTGATGTGGACCCGGCCGCTGCCCCGCCGGCCGATCTCGATCGCCTCGCGGAACGGGTCAAGAAACCGATCACCTAGCGGGTAGCGCACATGGGTGTGGTAGAAGCCGCCGTGGCGCGCCGCCTCGCCAGATAGCGCCGCCAGCTCGTCGGTCGTGGCATAGGCGCCCGGCGGGTAGTCGAGCCCGCTCGAAATGCCCAGCGCACCTGCGGCCATCGCGTCGGCCAGCAGCTGCTGCATATCGGCCAGGGCGGCTGAATCGGCCGGTACGTCCTCCCAGCCCAGCCGACTGATGCGCAGCGCCGAGTTACCGACCATCAGCCCGACATTGCAGGCGACCTTGGAGTCAAACCGATCGAGGTAGTCACCGACCGAATCCCAGTCCGCCGGAATGTCCGGCGCTCCATCCAGGCCGGCGTTCATCTCGATGAGCGCCGCGAGGTCGGCTCGGGAGGGGAGTGGCGCGTAGGACAGGCCGTCGACGCCGACGATCTCGGTCGTCACGCCCTGGCGCACCTTGGGTTCGTGGCGCGGGTCGGCGAGGATCATCAGGCCGGCGTGCGAATGCACATCGATGAATCCCGGCGCCACGACCTTGCCGGTCGCGTCGATTACTCGCTGGGCGGCGGGAACCTCCGCGCCCGCGCGAAAAACCGTCAGGCGATCCCCGTCGACCCCGACGCTCCCCACGAAACCGGGCACGCCCGTTCCGTCGACAACGGTGCCGCCGGTTATCAGGAGATCGATGCGATCGCCCATCAGGTGGCCAAGCGCCGGCCTCTTACCCAGGCGCCACGGATCATCTCGTCGCGGGTGCGGTACATGAGCCGGCTGATGATGTCCGACGGATCGTCGGTCGCCTGGTCCAGGGCGCCGCGGCCCACAGGCGCCGTCACCGACGGGTCGACGAGGATGAAGTCGGCTTCTTTGCCCGCCTCCAACGAACCGACTTCCTGCTCAATCCCAAGGACGCGCGCGCCCTCGTAACTGCCCAGGCGCAGCCAGTCGAGCGGTTTGAGCCGCGGCCGCTCGTCGCGCAGCATCGTGTGCACGCCGCTCTGGATGTACGCGCCGGCGCGCATGCCGGCGAATATCGAAAGCTCCGGGCCGGCCGCCACGTCGCTGCCCAGCCCAACAACGATCCCCGCCTCCAGGTAGCGCGCCAGGGGCATGGCGCCGCTCGACAGGAAGAAGTTCGACGCCGGGCAATGGGCGACACGCGTCTGCGTCTCGGCCAGGCGCGCAACCTCGCGATCGGACAGATGCACGCAGTGGGCCAGGATCGTGCGCGGGCCCAGGCCACCGGCCTTGTCGTACACGTCGGTGTAGTCGATCGCGTCGGGAAAGAGGCGCGCCACCTCCTCGATCTCGTGCCGGTCCTCGGCCAGGTGGGTCTGCCAATAAGCCCCGGTCGCTGCCGCCAGGGCAGCCGATTCGCGCAGCATCTCGAACGTGCAGCTCACCGCGAAACGCGGCGTGACCGCGTAGCGCAGCCGGCCGCCGTCGCGGCCATGCCAGCGCTCGATCAGCCGCTGCGACTGGGCGAGGCTCGCATCGAGCACTTCCTTGTCGCCGATCGAGTCGTCGTAGCGCAGTCGATCCATCATCACCTTGCCCAGCACCAGCCGAATGCCGTGCTCCTCGGCCGCGGCAAACGACGCATCGAGGCTGTCCTCGAAGACGGCGCCGTAGAGCAGCGCGGTAGTCGTGCCCGCCGCAGCAAGCGAACGGAAGACGAGCGGCGCCAGGCGCCGTGCCGCGTCTGCGTTGAAGCCGCGCTCCAAGGGGAAGATGTAGCGCTGGAGCCACGTCAGCAGATCGAGCCCCGCGCCCAGTCCGGCGTTGGGCAGCTGCGGTAGGTGCGCATGGAGATCGACCAGGCCGGGCAGCACCACCATGGGTCGGAGATCCACAACTCCGCCTTCGGCCAAACCGGGCGAGTCGGCCGGCCACGCTTCAACCCGCGCGAGCTTGCCTGCGCGGTCAATTTCGACGAGGGCGTCAGGCAGGTGGCGCGTCCCGCCGGCGCTGAGCGGCGTGATGACCTGCGCGCGGACCGTGAACGGTGGTCGCAGCAAGCCCTGCAACGCGGCCTTCTCTTGCACGCTGCGCATGTTAGGACCGACACTTGGCCATCAGATGCCGTCCGACGTAAACGTGAACGCCGACCCGATCCTGGTCTACGGCATGGTCGGGCTGCTCATCGGGGCGCTCGTGCTGGCGCTGATCTTTGTGATTCCGCGCCGTGACCTGGGTGCCGTGACCAAGTCAGACGCTGCTCAGACTCCGCCCGGCGAAGCGTGGATGCCCGGCGGCGACATCTTTGGCCGCGAGAAGCCACCGGCCGCGCCACCTGAAGAACCAGTCACCGACTTACCGCCGTATTTCGGACCACCTGCCGACCCAACCAACCCCCAGGCTGCACACGATCCATGGTCGACCACCGACCAGGCCGGGCAGCAGCCACGCTGGGACCGACGCTAGACTCCGCGGAAGCTGCGTAACAGGAGAGAGGTACCCATGGAACTGCTGGATCGGCTCGACGCCATGATCGATGAGCGCCACTTGCTGAAGCACCCGTTCTACACCCGCTGGGCGGAAGGCACTTTGCCGCTCGAGGCGCTGCAGGAATATGCGCGCCAGTACTACGCGTTCGAGTCGGCCATGCCGCGCTTCCTGTCAGCGCTGCACACGCGAACGGCGGACAAGGCCGTGCGCCAGGAGATCCTCGACAACCTCTGGGATGAGGAGCACGGCAAGGAGAACCACGCCGAGCTGTGGCTGCGCTTCGCGGAGGGCGTGGGTGTGTCGCGCGAGGACGTTGCCAGTGCGACCCCGAACGAGGCGACCAAGGCGCTCGTCGACATGTACTTCGACGTGACGAGCGACGCGTCAGTGGCTGAAGGCGTTGCCGCGCTGTATGCCTACGAGCGCCAGGTGCCGCAGGTTGCCGGTTCCAAGATCGACGGCCTCGCGAAGCACTACGGCGTCGATGACAAGCGCTCGACCAAGTTCTTCGCGGTCCACGGCGTGATGGACATCGAGCACTCGGGCGCTGAGCGCGAGATGCTCGGCAAGCTCACCGACGGGACCGATCCGCAGCCTATCGAGGCCGCCACCGCGCGTGCCCTTGAGGCCTGGTGGAACTTCCTCTCAGCGGTGGATCTGCCCGCGCCCGTCGCCGCCTGACCAACGACGGTCGTAGGGTGGACGACGGACCGACGGTCATCTGAGCCAATAGGCTCCGGCTGGGGCGCTGCCTACGCCCGCCGTCCACCTCGGGCATCATCGCTGGTCAGTCAATAGGGCTGAGCCCGCAATCAGGCCGGCTCAGGTCCCCTGGCGGTAACGCTGAGCTGCTTCAGCACGGTTGCGCACGCCCAGTTTGTGCAGGATGTTGCTGACGTGCGTCTCGACCGTGCGCGGCGAGATCGTGAGTGCTTCGGCGATCTCGCGGTCGGTCAGCCCGTCGGCGAGCATCGCCAGCACGTCGTTTTCGCGCGGCGAAAGGGCCATCAGCTCGCCTTCCTGGCCGCTCACCTGCCGCCCGCGCCGCGCAGCGTCAGCAAAGTACTGGAGCGCGCGGGCGGCGAAGCGGCGCGACATGGCGAGCTCGCCCCGCTGCGTGCCGCGCAATGAGCGCAACAGCGCCTCAGGCGACAGGTCCTTGGTGAGATAGCCGGCCGCGCCGCGCGCGACGGCCTCGAGCAGGTCGCGCTCCGACGCGGACACGGTCAGCATCACGATCTTGGTCTGCGGCAGCCGCGGCGCGAGCTCCTGCACGAGCTGAATGCCGTTCATGCCCGGCAGGTCGATGTCGAGCAGCAGGATGTCCGGCCGCAGCACCGGCGCCAGAGCGAGCGCCTCCTGCGCGTTGGCGGCCTCGCCCACGAGCTCCACGTCGTCCGCCGCGATCGCCTGGCGCACGGCTGAGCGCACCAGCGCGTGATCGTCGACGAGCATCACGCGCAGCTTGCCGTCCAGCCCGCTCACGTGAGCGGCACCGTGAGGTGGAGTGCGGTTCCGGCAGACGGCTCCGACACGACGCGCAGCTCGCCACCCATCAGCCGTGCCCGCTCCTTCATGCCCTGCATGCCCACTCCATCGCCGCTCGTCTCACCTGGTCGGAAGCCGCGGCCATTGTCGACCACGCTGAGCTGCAACTGGCCATCGCCCACCTCGGCGTTGACGCGCACGACAGTCGCGTCGGCGTGTTTGCGCACGTTGGTCAGCGCTTCCTGAAGAACGCGGAGCACCTCGACCTGGGTGCGCGGCGCTAGCGAGCGCGGCAGATCTGCGGCGGAGAAGTCGGCCCGGACGCCTGATCGGCCGGCGAAGTCGTCAACAGCTCGCGCCAACAGATCTTCCAAAGAAACGTCGCGGTCGTCTTCCGCGCGCATGGTGGCGACTGCCTGCTTGGCCTCCGCAATGGCCGAGTCGAGCGCCTCAGTCACCTCTGCGGCCAGCGGCTTTTGCTCGTCGGGCACGAACGGCACCAGCCGCTCGTGCTTGAGCTTGGCAAACCACAGGTCCTGCGCCAGGCCGTCGTGCAGCTCGCGTGCCACGCGCGTCCGCTCCTCGAGAGTCGCCCGTTCGGCTTCAGACAGCCGCAGCCGATCGAGCGCGGCGTAAGCCACGCGCAATGCCCGCAGGTCGGAGCGCGACTCTGCGTTGATGCCCAACAGCAACACTACGAAGAACGCCAGCCGCAGCGCATCGCCGGTGGTGACAAGCCCGGCGTAGATGCCGGGGTACAACAGGAAGTGGATCTCGGCGAAGGCACCGATAAGCATCGCCAGCGCGAGGTAGCCGTCAGCCACCGGGCCGTCGCGCAGGTATGAGCGCCGGTAGAGCCATGCGCCGCCGAGGTAGATGGTCACGCTCGTTGCCTGGAGCAGCGTCGCGAATCCGGTCACGTCGGGCAGACGACCGGAGAAGCTGGGCTCGTCGATCATGTGCTGGATCCCGTCGGGACCGACAAACGGCGGAATCAGGCTGTCGAGGTTGGGCACCTGCTCGCGCAGCAGGTAGAGCGCTGCGGTAATCAGCGTCAGCACCACCACGGGCAGCAACAACGTCCGCCTGACTCGGGGAGCGCGATGCACGACGTTGAGCGCTGCGGCGCCGCCAACCACGAGGATCGCGCCTGATACGAGCCGGCCAACGGTCGTGATGTAGATCGGCAGCTGTTCGGGCTGGCCGCCCAGCGAGAGGCCGAACCGACTCTCGACCTTGAGCACGATGATGGCCACGTTGACCAGCGCCAGCCAGCCCAGCAGGAAGAAGGCGCTGCTCTGGAACAAGCCGGCCAAGCGCCCGGATTCGCGATAGCGAGCCAACGCAAGTGCCGCGAGGCTGGCCGCCGCAAGCAGGGTCAGCGAGTTGATCGCGACATCGGTTGATCGGTCGAGCAGCGCGAACGACAGGGACGGGTCGCTCAGGAAGGCGAAGGTGATCAGGATCAGGCCGGCGGCCGTGGCGACCAGCACCAGGTCGAGGCGTCGAATCGCCAGTCGATCGCGTCGTTCGCGCAGCAGGTCCATGAACCGATGATAGGTCCGCAGGTTGCGCCGGAAACGGTCGCGCCAGACGGAGAGAAGGTCCGCATAAAAGACTAGAGCCGGACCGCGCCCCAGCGCCGATCCGGCTCACGTCACGCTCGTCCAGCACACCCCGCCGTGTAAGGGTGGCGGCCAAGCTTGGATGTTCAATTCGGCGAGCCCATAGGACTCGACTCAGCAAATAATCGCCGCGCGCCTCGTCCGCGAACATCCGAACTGCTACGGAATTGAGTACGGAGTCCGTTCTCCGTACTAAGGGCACCGGACAATCGGGTCTCGCCTGATACGCACCCATCCGGTCGCGAGCACCCCTTATTCGCGCGTTCTGCGGGTTTCCCTGAAAGTACGTGGATGCGCGCCGCCCGCCCCGAACAGCATGCTGCCGAGTGGCAGGTGTGGGCGGCGCTGGGCATCGTGTACGTCGTCTGGGGCTCGACTTACCTGGCGATCCGGGTCATGGTCACCGGGCCGGGCGGGCTGCCGCCACTGTTGGCGGGCGGAACGAGACACGTCGTCGCGGGGTTCATCATTTTTGCGTTGCTCCTCCTGTGGCGCGGCAGGGGCGCGTTCCGGCTGCGTCGTTCGGAGCTGATTGGCGGAGCAATCGTGGGCTTGCTGTTGCTGTTGGGCGGCAACGGCCTCGTCGTCCTGGGCGAGCAGGAGGTGCCGAGCGGCCTGACCGCCTTGATCGTCGCCATAGTGCCGCTCTGCGTGGTGGTGCTGCGCAGGATTTTCCGCGAGCGCATCGCGACCGGCACGATCCTTGGCGTGGTCGCGGGCTTCGTCGGCGTCGCCATCCTGATCGTGCCCGAGGGCATCAGCGGCCGGGTCGACGTGCTGAGCATGCTGATGATCATCGGCGCCGCGATCTCATGGTCGATCGGCAGCTACATCTCCAAGCGGCTCGACATGCCCTACGACCCACTCGCATCGACCGGCGTCCAGATGCTTGCCGGCGGCCTGGGCCTGCTGATCACCGGCGCGCTGACCGGCGAGACGGTCCACCCGGAGCAGTTCAGCATCGAGTCGCTGGTGTCGCTGCTCTACCTGATCACCTTTGGCAGCGTCGTCGCCTACACGGCATATACCTGGGCGCTGATCCACGCGAGTGTGTCGCGCGTCTCGACGTACGCCTATGTCAACCCGGTTGTCGCGGTCGCGCTGGGCAGCTTGCTGCTCAACGAGACGATCGATCTCACGATGATGATCGGTGCGGCAGTGATCATCGTGTCTGTCTGGCTGGTAATCCGGACCGAGTCCCGCCGGCAGCGGCCGCCCGCGACTGCGGTGGAGGCCGAACCGGTCGCCTGAGTCGGCCGCCCAACATCAACGCTCTGGGTCGGGCGTTTCAGTCGGCCTTCAAGTCGGCCAGGATCTTCGCCAGCTCACGCGCATTGGTCGAGCCGTAGTTCGCGTAGCAGTTATTCATCAGCACGTGCACGTCGCGCGTCTGCTTGGCCGCCTCCGCCAGGCGCGGCGCCCATTCGGAAAGCTGCTCGCGGTCGTACAGGTATTGAAAGCGCTCGGCCGGCGTGATGCCCTTCTTTTCCCAGTTCTCGGCGTTGCGGCCGTGGAAGCGCATGACCGCGAGATCCGGCGAGGTGACGGCCACCACCGGCGGGACGCTGCTCTTGAAGCCCTGCGGCTCGTCCACCATCACGAAGGGCAGCTCGTTGTCGGTCAGGAAGCGCAGTGTCCGCTCGAGGTTCTTGTCGTTGAACCACGACGCGTTGCGGACCTCGATGGCGACAGTGTGACCCAACATCTCGCGCGCTTCGAGAATCTGGTCCCGACTCTCGCCTATGGGAAAGAACCACTTGGGGTACTGCAGCAGGATCGAGCCCAGCTGACCCGCGGCGCGCAGCGGCTCCAGGCCCTCCATGAACATCGTGAAGACCTGTTGGCGTAGCTCAAGGGGCAGATCCTTGGCATAGAGCCGCGGCTTGTCGGCGAGCTCCAGTGGCAGGGCCTCGCGGATGACCTTGGGGAGGCGCTTCGTCTCCGTTGGCTGGCCGGTCATCAGCGCGTGCGCTTTGACGTCGAAGACGAAGTCCGGGGGCGTGCGATCGCGCCACAGCTCAGCGGTGCGGGCGTTGGGCAGCGCGTAATACGTCGCGTCGATCTCGACCAGCGGGAACTGGCTGGCGTAGTACTGGAGCCGACCTTCCGCGCTGTCTGCCCCCTGGGGGTAGAACACCGTGCCCGCGGTCATCGTTGGGTCGGTCCACGAGGCGCTGCCGACGCGCACGGTTGCGCCGCCGGTCAGGGTGAGCGGCTCGACCGCCGCGTCGAGGACGTCCTTCGCCCGCTTCCCGGCCGCCTCTGGCCCGGGATCGTGCGGATCGACCTTGGCCACTGCCCGCTCCCTAGAACACCTTGCCCGGGTTGAGCAGCCCGTCTGGGTCGAGGGTGTGCTTGATGGCGCGCATCAGCTCCACGGAGCGGGCGCCGCGCTGCAGCTCCAGCCAGCGCTTCTTGGCCAGCCCAATGCCGTGTTCGCCCGTAATGGAGCCGCCGACATCGACGCAGAGTTTGAG
>JARXKQ010000290.1 GCA_030271555.1 Chloroflexota bacterium
CTATTCGCCTTCACCAGCGTGGCGCCGCGTTCGAGCATTGCGTGCAGCTTCGCGTCGCTCACTTCGTGGACCGACGTGAACGGATTCAGGCGCTCAATGAAGGGCAGCTCGGAGCGGTAGACATTGCCCAGCCCGGCCAGCGCCGTCTGGTCGATCAGCGCATCGCCGACCGCCATCGATGCGCGGCCCGGTTCGCGCAGCGCGGCCAGCGCGGCGTCAGTGTCAAAGTCACTCCGTGCGACGTCGGTGCCCAGTGCGCGCAACACCGGATGTGCGGCGAGCGCGCGCGTCTCGATGAGCTCAACGGTGGGCGCGTCGAAACAGACGGCCGTCGCTTCGTCTGTGGCCAGGATCGCGACCGCGCGCACCGCTGGCCGGCGCCACCGCTCACCCGCGCGGTAGCGATGCCACGAGCCGTGCAGGCCAAGGTGCGTATGGAGCGTCAGGCCGTTGTCGAAGCCGATCAGCAGGTGCTTGCCGCGCGCCTCGACATCAGTGACGGTGCTGCCGACCACGAGATCCAACCGCGGTCCACCAAAGCGGCCGCGGGCGCTCGTGATCTTGTGCGCAGCGAGGATGGGCCGCAGGACCGTGGCGATCCGCGCGAGAGTGTCACCTTCAGGCACGGAACCCGCCGACTAAGCCCGTAGCAGCCAGCCCCGATACGCCCGCTGGAAGCCGGCGGCGGCGAGCGCGGGCGCATGCACTGATTCGCCCACTGGCGTGCCATCGACGCGCTCGATCTGCAGTGCGCGGTAGCGGCCGTCGGCCAGCAATTGGCGGAGAGCGTTGAGCGCGACCGCGGCTGTTTCCGCGTCAGCGAACGACGGCAGTGTCTGGAGCGACTTGCCGCCGCGTTCGAGGTACAGCGCTGGTTCGCCGTCGATCAGCACGACATACGCCCCGGCGACGCGCGCCAGCGGGCGGCGGTCATCGTCTGACCAGCGCGGCCAGGCCAGCGCGGCGCCATACGGATTCGCGGGGTCTGACGCGGCGAGGAGCAGCGTCTCTGCCACGCGGCGGTCGCCGGCCGCATCTGATCGTTCGGCGCGCAAGCGGTCCAGCGCGGCCGGATGCGCGAACTGCGCGCCACCCAACCCCTCGACGAAGTAGCCGCGGCGGACGCGGCCGCGCTCCTCCATCTCGCGCAGCACTGGGTACACGGCGGAGAACCCGCCCGGTGTTGCCTCCGCCGCGACCGTGTCGCGCGTCACCACGCCGTACGCGTCGAGCAGGCGCAGGGCCTGGGCGTGGCGCCGCTCGGTGTCGCTGGGCGCTTTCCCTGCCCGCAGCGCGGCGGCCGTCGCCAGTGCATCGCTGACCAACGACCAGCGGCCGGCCGCCTCCGGTGGCCCCATCCGTGCGGTGGCCGCGAAACGCGGCCGCGCCAAGCCGGCCGTGGCGCCAGTGCGCCGACTGGAGCCGGTGCGCGGCCAGCGCAGGGCCCGCAGTGGCGCGAACGTGTCGTTCGTCACCTGGGTCGCCCATACGAGCTCCCACAGCGCGTCAAGCAGGTCGCGTTCTCGTACTGGTGGCTCTGTCCGCTCAGTGCCAATACGCAGCGCGCTCGCGAGCAGGTCGCGATAGAAGGACGCGCCGCGGTCGCGCAGGTGAGCCCGGATCGCGTCATGCAACCAGCCTGCCGGAGCATCGGGCGCAGGAGTGTCAGCAGATGGCAGCAACAGGGGCAGTCGGTCGGGTCGGTACAACACAACTCGGCCGTCATCCTTGCCCAGCGAGCCTGTGCCCAGCCACACGACCTCGCCCGCGGCGCCCAGCTCGTCGAGCAGCCGCGGCCCATAACCAGCGACACGCGCCGGCAGGATGTCGCGTTCGAGCGCGCTCGCTGGCAGCGGCGTGCCCTCGAGTTGGGCGATGACCTCCGCCAGCCGATCGATCCCGCTACGCCGCTCGCCCACACCCTGCCAGCGCGGCAGGAATCGCGCCAGGGCCGCCCCATCGACCGGCTCGATCTCGCGCCGCAGCCGCGCCAGCGAGCGGCGCCGAAGCAGGCGCAGGACGTCCGGGTGGCACCACTCGCGCTCGACACCGTTGGGGCGAAATTCGCCGCGCAAGAGAGTGCCCGCGACCAGCAGCCGCTCCAACTCCGCCTCGACATCGGCCAGCGGCAATCCCCACCGCGCGGCGGGTTCATTGGCGAGGAACGGCCCGTGGTGCCGTGCCCAGCGAACCAACAGGGCGCTCAGCGCATCAGGCACTGGCGCGAGAAATGCCTCGGGCACGCCCACCGGCGGCATCACGCCCAGCCCATCGCGGTACTTCGCCAGGTCTTCAATCGCGATCCACCGCGGCTCGCCGCTGATGCGCACCTTGAGCGCCCGCCGGTCCGCCGCCAATGCCTCGAGCCATTCCCCTGCGGCGCGTCCGCGGGCGCGGTCGTCCTGGCCGCGCACCCGGGCGGCGACCTCAGGCTGAGTCAGATCGCCCAGTCGGCGCAACAGGTCGTGGACTGCGTCGGCCGATCCGGCGGCCCGTTCCGGCGTCAGCCCGGCGAGTTCCAATTCCAGCTCGGCCAGTGCCTCGCCGTCGAGCAGCTCGCGCAACTCCTCGGCGCCCAGCAGCTCGCGCAGCAGGTCGCGATCGAGCGCCAAGGCCTGTGCCCGGCGATCGGCCAGTGGGGCGTCGCCCTCGTACATGTAAAGCGCGATGTAGTCGAACATCAGCGAGCTCGCGAATGGGCTCGCCCGGCGGGTCTCGAC
>JARXKQ010000291.1 GCA_030271555.1 Chloroflexota bacterium
TTGCCCTGCTTGAGCGCCGGCGCAATCTCGCGACCAACGCGGGCAAGCATCTGCGGCTTGATCGCCAGGACGATCACGTCGGCCTTCGCGACCGCACTCGCGTTGTCCTCGACGGTGCTGATGCCGTAGCTGCTGATCAGCTCGCTCCGCCGGTCGGCGCGCGGATGCGACGCGATGATCCGGTTTGGGGCAACCTGCTTGCCGCGCAACAACCCCGCGATCATCGCCTCGGCCATGACGCCGGAGCCGATGGTGGCAATCGTTGACTTGGCAAGCGACATGGCGGCGAGTTTACGCGGCGGCAACTGCCTCGCCCATCAGGAAGAAGCGCGGCGTCGTCGTCACCCTGGCGGACGTAAAGCCGGCGGCCAGGAGCGCGGCCTCGAGCTCTTCCGGCTGCCAGTAGACCTTGACGATCGTGAAGGTCTGTCCGTCGTCGAGCTTGCGCACCGATAGGTCGTTCTCCGGCGGCGGATGGTCGATTGCGCTCGACTCGCGATCACGGCGCGAGTCGATGAAGGCCAATCGACCACCTGGTTTGAGCCAGCGCCGGCAAAGGGCAAGGAAATCGGCGAGTCGAGCGCGCGGCACGTGGCTGAGCCAGAAGCCGCAGAAGAGCCCCTCGACCTGGCGGTCCGGCTCAGCCCACGCGTCGCGGACGTGGATGTGCGCCGCGAGCCCGTGCGCGACCAGCCGCTGGCGGGCGAACTCGAGCGGCTCCTCGTTGATGTCGTACAGCCACAAGGTCGACGCTTTCGACGCGAGGAGGGGCGACCACCAGCCAGTGCCCGCGGCGAGCTCAACGATCTCGCCACTCAGCGGTTGCGCGTCAAGCCAGAGAGTGGCTGTGTCCATGTCCGCGGCCCAGGCGGTGTCGGCAATGGCGCCGCGCGAATAGCGGCCCTTGCGCAGGAACCAGTCGTCGTACTCACCGGCGCGCGCCGCGTAGTAGACCTGCAACTCTTTATCGGGCGTGCGCGGGGCGCGCTCGGCCTCCCCCCGCAGTCGGAGACCTTCTTTTAGTCGGAAGCGCAGGAACTCGTTCTCGCCCGCCCGGCCGACGCAGTCGGGACAGAGCAGCGCGTAGCCCTCGAGGTCCGAGTCGGTCCTGGTTCGGTAGGGTCGGCCGCACCAGAGGCAGTTGAAGTCCGACTGAAAGCTCAAGCAGGGACCTCGACCGGCAGCCAGGCATCGGCCGGCACCTCGTCGCGGAACTCGCCCGGATCGAACAGCTCGGCGAGGAGCGCGATGCCATCGACGACGCGCGGCCCCGGCCGCGAGAAGTACGCCGAGCCATTGAGCGCGTAGACCTCGCCGCTGCGCACGGCGGCCAGCGATTCGAGCCACTCCGGCCGGGTGGCGTGGCCGCGGCGCCACTCGTCGGCTGTTCGGGGAGCGTCAAACCCACACGGCATCAACAGCAGCTGCTCGGGCTCGACGTCGCGCACGTCCATCCACGTCGTCTCGCGCGCCGGCTGGCCCATCGCTCCCAACAGATCCCAGCCGCCCGCCCGGCGGACCTGCTCGGGCACCCAGTGGCCGGACGCGAACGGTGGGTCGAGCCACTCGAGGCAGACAACCCTGTGTGCGGCAATCCCGGCCAGCCGCCGCTCGAGCACGCGGTTCTCGATCCGGGCCAGCCGCTCGCGCAGGATCTCGACCAGGCCCACCGCTTCGTCCTCCGCCTCAGCCATGGCGCCCACGGTCGAGATCGTGTTCAGGATGCCCTCAATCGAAGTCGGTTCGAGGCTGATCACAGTCGCATCGCTATCGAGGCGACGGACGGCGTCGGAAACTTCACGGTACGAGACGGCGCAGACGGAGCACAGCTCCTGGGTCAGGATCAGGTCGGGGTCGGCCGCCGCCAGCGCGTCCAGATCCAGCGTGTAAATCGACGATCCGCCGTGGATCGATTGCGCGACACGATCGTTGATCTCGCGGCTGGTCGCGTTGGGCTGCGCGCCCAGATCGGAGGTCATGACCGGCACGTCGGCCACCTCCGTCGGGAAGTCGCATTCGTGCGTCCGCCCGACGAGCTCGTCGCCCAACCCAAGGGCGTAAACGATCTCCGTGGCCGACGGCAGGAGCGAGACGATGCGCATGGCCCGCAGCATAGGCCGAGTGTCACTTAACGCTGTTGCCGCTTACCGCGCCCGGCGCGATCCTCGAGGTAGTGGCGATTGCGCCCTCGCCGCCGTGGTTGATGATCGGGCTGTCGCTGCTCAGCCAGCTGATGGTGGCGGGCATTGCGATCGTTCTGTCCGGGCGCATCTTCCGCGCGACAGTGCTGCTTTACGGCGTCAGGCCAAGCCTTGGGCGCATCCTCGCGGCTCTGTCCGGCCGCGCCTGATCTAGGCGGGCGGCTTCCACTCGTCGAGCGTCGCTCGCGCAGATGGCTTGTCCTTGAACCAGCGCGCATTGAGCTCCGTGTACTGGGCCCACTCACCCGGCAGGGAGTCCTCCGGGTAGATCGCGTTCACCGGGCACTCTGGCTCGCATGCGCCGCAGTCGATGCACTCGTCGGGATCGATGTAAAGCATCCGATCGGTGCCCTGGTCGAAGTGGATGCAGTCGACCGGGCAGACCGACACGCACGACTGATCGATTACGTCGATGCATGGCTCAGCGATGACGTAGGTCAAGGAACGGTCTCCTGAAGCGTCGCAGCGTGGGTCTGGGTGACTGAGTGGAGCGCCATCTTAGCGCGACTG
>JARXKQ010000292.1 GCA_030271555.1 Chloroflexota bacterium
GGCGTCACGCGCGCTGTGAGAGCCGTGCCGCCGCGTGCCACCGGCGCCGTCGCTGGCCGCGGACCGCTCAATTCGACCGCGGTCCGGCGCACGGCCGCAGCGGCTGTCCGACCACGCGGCCCGGCGACCAGCCGCGCGGCATCGTCGAGCCCCTCCACCCCGTGGACCTCGACGCCACTGACCAGCCGCGCCTCGAGCTCGTTCGCGGCGGGCACGATCACGCGCTGATAGCCCTGCCGCGCCAGTGTCGCAACCATGGGCAGGACGCCCGCTACCGGCTCGACCGTGCCAGCCAGCGACAACTCGCCCAACAAGGCCCACGCGCCGCCACCGCGCCGGATCTGGCCGGACGCGACCAGGATGCCGATCGCGATCGCGAGGTCGTACGCCGCACCGCGTTTGCGCCGATCAGCCGGCGCCAGGTTCACCGTGATGCGGCTCATGGGGTACTCGAAGCCGCTGTTGCGGATGGCGCCGCGCACCCGCTCGCGCGCCTCAGACAGGGCCGCGTCGGGCAAGCCCACGATGTGGCACACCGGCAGCCCCGGCGCGACATCGATCTCGACGCGCACGAGCTCGCCGCGCAGGCCGTTGATCACGGCGGTCATCAGCGTCGCAAGCACAGAAGCAACCTAGCGTTGCCCGCTTGCCTGGCGGTTAGTCGGCCGTTACCGCCGACTTATCGGACCGGAGGCCAGTGCCCTAACGGACTGGGGATAGCTCCAGCTGCCTGAGCTCGACCGTCGCGGCGGCCGGCTTGTCAACCAGTCGGGCCAGCTCGATGACATCCTTGCTCAAAGCACTGTCGGGCCGCTTGGCCATGAACGGCGTGCCCGAATTGAGCGCGGAGATGGCACTGCGGTAGTCGTTCACGACCTGGTGCTCGATCGGCCGCTTGAGCACGCTCTCGACCGACTTTGCGCTGATGCCGGTGAAGGCGTTCGAGCGGTTGAGGACCAGCATCAGCCGCTCGCGCGGCACCTGGAGCTGATCCATGGTCTGGAGCACAAGTCGCACGTTCTTGACGCACGAAAGGTCCGCCGTCAGAACGACGACGAGCCGGTCGGCGATGCCGATGACGTCGAGCATGTGGTCGTCGAAGTGCTCATCCATGTCGACCACCACGTGGTCGTACACGCCGCGCAGGATCTCAATCACCTTGAGCAGGTGGTGCTGCTCGGTGCTGATGAGCTCGGCCTGGTCGGGGCTGGGTGGCGCGAGGAGCAGGTCGACGCCGGTGTCGTGGCGCACGATCGCCCCGCGCAGCATGTCGATCTCGGCCGTGCCGGCGCTCACTGCCTCCACGATGGAACGCGAGTCCGGCCCCAGGTCCAGGAACACGCGGTGGTCGCCGAACTGGAGGTTGGCGTCGACCAGACAGACGTTGCGCTGCAGCTTCTTGCGCAGCGCGATAGCGGTGTTGATGGCAAGCGTGGTGGTGCCGACGCCGCCCTTGGCGCCATAGAACGCCACGACACGACCAGCCGTCGCGCGGCGTTGTGGCTGGGCGCGGCCAAAGCGTGCGAGCAATCCCCTTACTCGCGCCGACAGCTCCTGCGGGTGCACCGGCTTGGCCAAGTAGTCGTCAGCCCCGGCGCGCAGCGCGGCGACCTTGGCATCGATCTCTGTGCTGCCGCCCAGCAGGATGACCGGCGTGTGCGCGCCGCTGCCCTCCGCCTGGCGGATGCGCATGACGAGCTCCATGCCGCTGGGGCCGCGCAGGTCGTTGTCGCACGCCACGAGGTCGGGCCGCTCGGCGGTCCAGGCGCGCAGACCCTCAGGGCCATCGGCCGCGGTGACGATCTCGTACCCGTCGCGGCGCAGCATGTTGCCCAACTGGAGCGATATGGCGGGCTGTGCGGCTACGACAAGGATGCGGGCGGGCATGGCTCTCCGTTTGGTTACGAAGGCATGCTAGGACCGACTCACCGCCCTACCCACGCTGCAGTCGTACCCCCCGGACCCGTCCGGAAGGACCATTACCGCCCAGCTGGCTGGGCCGGAACCCGGCCGTTTGCTACTTGTCGATCTTGGCGCCCGCGGTCAGGCCGGCGCTGGTGAAGCTCGAGATCCGGTTGGCAAGCTCGACGAATTCGACCGGGATGACGAACTTGGTTGCGGGACCCGCACCGAGTGCCTTGAGCGCCTCGAGGTACTGCAACGTCATCGTCTTCTCGTCGACGAGCCGGGCCGCCCCGAAGATCTGCTCCAGCGCCTTGGAATAGCCCTCCGCCTCGAGGATCTGCGACTGGCGCTTGCCCTCGGCGCGCAGGATGTTGGCCTGCTTCTCGCCCTCGGCGACGTTGATGTTCGCCTGGCGAGTGCCCTCGGATTCGGTGATGACGGCGCGGCGCGTCCGCTCTGCGGACAGCATCCGGTTCATGGCTTCCTGCACGTCGCGCGGCGGGATGATCTCGCGGATCTCGACCGTCGTGATCTTGCCGCCCCAACGCTCGGTCTGCTCGTCGAGCTTAGCGCGCAGGACCTCGTTGATCTGGTCGCGCTTTGACAGCACGTCATCGAGCAGGATGTCGCCGATGACCGCGCGGAGAGTCGTCGTCGCGATGCCCTGGAGGGCGCCGGCGAAGTTCTGGACGTTAACGATGGAGCGCAGCGGATCGACGATGTACCAGTAGATGAGGAAGTCGACGTTGATCGGCGCGTTGTCGCGCGTGATCGTTGTCTG
>JARXKQ010000293.1 GCA_030271555.1 Chloroflexota bacterium
AATACAGCGCCGGGCCGTGCGACGTGAGCTTAACCAGCAGGGCTGTGCCCACAAAGGTTAGCCCTTCCCCCAAACTGTGGCTGGCGCTCCAAATGCCGTAGCGCGTCCCACGCTCGGCCTTGCCGAACCAATGGGAGAGGGCAACCACGCTCGGGGCTGAGCCAACGGACTGAAACCAGCCGTTCAGGCCCCAGAGCACCAGAAACAAGGTAAAAGCCGGGTTGAACCCCAGCAGCACATTGGCCAGGCCCGAGAGGAGCAGCCCGGTCGACATAAACCGGGCGATATTGCAGCGGTCGGCCAGAAAGCCGTTGGTAAACTTCCCCGCCGAATAGATGAAAAGCAGCGCCGACCCAGCCAGACCCATCTGGGTCGGTGACATTACCCCCTCGTCCAGCATCGATTTCTTGGCGACGGAAAAATTCATGCGGCTGGTATAGAACAACCCATAACCGAACAGGACGGACAGGAAGACCAGGGCCGCAAAGACCGGCAGCAGGCGCTGACGGCGCCAGCGCGACGGGTCGAGCAGGAGCCGCCAGAGCCACTCCAAGCCCAGGCGGTGCAGGAAGGCCGGCGGCACGCGCTGGACGCCGGCGAGCTGATCGAAGACGCCGCCCACCCCGATCGCGAGCTTCACCGTGGGCAAGGACGACAGGTTGCGCGCGATCCAGCGCTCCTGCTTCGGCATGCCGTACGCGACGAGCACCACGTCCGGCGCCGCCGCGCGTACCCGGGCGGCCGTCTCCGCGTCGTCGGGCAGGCCCGCGTAGCAACCCGCGATGCGAAGGCTCGGCTCGCGGCCCCGAAGCGCATCCGCAGCGCGCTCGGCCACGCCGGTCGCGGCGCCGAGCAGGAAGACGGACAGGCCGCGAGATGCGAGCTGCGGCACGAGGCGGTCGACGAGCAGCCGCCCCGCGACACGGCGGAGGCCGTCCCCCAGCAATCGCGATCCGACGACGACACCGGTCCCATCGGCCACCACCACGTCCGCCTCGCGCGCGACAAGCGCGACCTCCGGGTCGCGGCGCGCCAGCATCACGAACTCGGGGTTTGCCGTGATCACGAACGTGCGCTCGCCGCGATCGAGGCGATCCAGGATGCAGGCTGCGGCGCCCGCGAGGTCGAGGCGATCAAAACCGACACCGAGGACGTCGACGCGCTGCGGCACGCGGGTAACGCTAGTGGACGGCGATAAGGCTCCGCCGGAAGAACGGCAGGTGCTCGAGCGCGATGCCGGTGCCCTTGGCCACGCAGTACAGCGGGTTCTCGGCGACGTAGCAGGCCACGCCCGTGACCTGCGTCATGAGCTTGTCCATGTTGCGCAGCAGGGCCCCGCCACCGGAGAGGACCATGCCCTTGTCGATGACGTCCGAAGCGAGCTCCGGCGGGGTCTCCTCGAGCACGGCCTTCACCGCGCCGATGATCTGTTGCAGCACGGGATCCATCGCTTCGGTGATCTCGTTGCTGCCGATCGTGATGGTGCGTGGAAGGCCGGCGATCAGGTCGCGGCCCCGCACTTCCATGGTGAGCTCAGGGTCCATCGCGAGAGCCGAGCCGATCTGGATCTTGATGTCCTCTGCGGTGCGCTCGCCGATCATCAGGTTGTAGCGCTTGCGAACGAAGTTCGCGATCGCCTCGTCGAGCTTGTTCCCCGCAGCGCGCACGCTGCGCGACACGACGATGTTGCCGAGCGAGATGACCGCGACCTCCGCGGTACCGCCACCGAGTCCGATGATCATGTTGCCGCTGGGACCCTGGATGGGAAGGTTCGCGCCGATCGCGGCGGCGAGAGGCTCGGGGATGAGGAACGCCTCGCGCGCGCCGGCTCGGAGCGCCGCGTCCTTCACGGCGCGCTGCTCGACGCTCGTGCCGCCGGACGGGATGCAGATCATGAGCTGCGGGTGGAAGATGCGGATGCGGCCGCAGACCTTGTCGATGAAGTGCTTGAGCATGTATTCCGTGATGACGTAGTCGGCAATGACGCCATCGCGCATCGGCTTTTGTGCGTGGATGTTCCCGGGCGTGCGCCCGAGCATGAGGCGGGCCTCTTCACCGACGGCGACGATGTGCGGGCGGTTGCTGCGCTCATCGGTCGCAAGAGCCACCACCGACGGCTCCGTGAGGACGATGCCCTTCCCTCGGACGTACACGATGATGTTGGCGGTACCCAGGTCGATGCCGATCTGCTTAGCGAACATGCGGTACCAACACTAAGGGCCGCGCCTGCCTGGCGTTATGGTCGCGAGCCGAATGGCCGCGCGCAGATCTTGAGCCGACTACGACGCGGCCGCGTTCGGCGCGACGATCGGCGCGCGCGCGAAGCGCGTTCGGAAGAGCAGCCATGCGACGACGAAGTAGCCGATGTAGCTGACGACCTCGATCACATGCGGCGAGTCGGCGTAGCCGAACAGCGAGCGCAGGATCGCCCCGATGCCGTCGTCCTCGGGAAGGATCGCCTTCGTGCTCCACAGCACCGGGCCTTCGATCCCGGCGAGCAGACCCGCCTCGGCGAACTCGTGGGCGGCGTGCGACACGAGGCCCGCGGCGAAGATGACCAGGAGGATCGTCGTGACCTTGAAGAAGGTCCGGAGGTCGACCCGCCGCCCGAACGCGTAGATCAGCACGCCGATGCCGACGGCGCCGGCGATGCCCAGAAGGCCACCGAGGAGCTTTC
>JARXKQ010000294.1 GCA_030271555.1 Chloroflexota bacterium
GGCCGGCGTCCTCGGTGCGAAGCAGGACGTTCGACAGCACCGGCAGGGTGCTGCGGCTGCTGACGGCGCGGCTGACAATGCCCAGCCCGCGCGCCAGGTTCTCCTGCATCACCGATAGCTTCACGTCGCTAGTGCTCCCTCTCCGGCCGGTCGCCGCTGATTATTAGTATCTCTTCTTATCTTCTCATCTCACCGTCATCATCATGGTGTGGATACGGGGGATTGGCCCCGATTCGTGCTCCAAACGGCCATGAATTGACGTCCCGGACGGTGGACCACCAAGCCTGATCGGGCACCCGACTGTGGACGACCGACCCCACCCATGTGGAAGGCCCTCCGGCCATCCACCTTCAGTCAGCTGGTATGTAGGGGCTTGTCCACACTCTCGAAGCGGTCTTCCACCGTGGGAACGCGCGCGGGCAGCCAATCGCCGCTGGCCGCGATCGCGGCAGCGACTCCTCAATCAATCCGAGTAGATGATCTCCCGCACCGCTGCCAGGTCGCGCCGCAGCTCCTCGTTCGCCTGCGTCTCGCGATCGATCTTGTCGCACGCATGAAGAACGGTCGAATGGTCCCGGCCGCCGAGCTCTTGGCCGATGCGCAACAGCGACACCTCAGTCTCGGCGCGCATCAGGTACATCGCCACCTGGCGCGGCATGACTATCGCCCGATCGCGTTTCTGCCCTTTCAGGGCCTCCATATCGACGCTGTAGTACTCGGACACGGCGAGAGCGATGCGCTCGGGCGTGACAAGCCGGCGCTTGGGGTTGTAGAGGACGTTCGATAGCACCGCCTGCGCCAGCTCGTTTGTTAGCGGCATGCCGCCCATGTTGGCGTAAGCCACGACGCGGTTGAGCGCGCCTTCGAGCTCTCGAATGTTGCTGATGACCTTGCGCGCGATGAACTCGAGCACGTCCGAACCGATGTGCACCTGCTGCTCTTCGGCCTTGGCGCGCAGGATGGCAATCCGCGTCTCCAGGTCGGGCGCCGTCAGATCGGCGATCAAACCCCACTCAAAGCGACTGCGCAGCCGTTCTTCGAGCGTCGTGATCAGCTTGGGCGGTCGGTCGGACGACAGCACGATCTGCTTGCCGTCCTCGTGGATCGCATTGAAGGTGTGGAAGAACTCTTCCTGTGTCCGTTCCTTGTCGGCGATGAACTGGATGTCGTCGATCAGGAGCAGATCGATGCGCCGGTAGCGGCCGCGGAACTCGTCGATCTTGCCCTGCTGGATGCTCGTGATGAAGTCATTGGTGAACTTCTCACTCGACGCGTACACGACGCGCTTGCGCGGAAACCGTGCCAGCACCTGGTTGCCGATGGCATGCATCAGGTGGGTCTTGCCAAGGCCCACGCCGCCGTATAGGAAGAGCGGGTTGTAGGCGTGGCCGGGCCGCTCGGCGACCGACAGTGACGCGGCATGGGCAAGACGGTTGGCGGAGCCGACGATGAAGTTGCGGAAGGTGTAGCGCGGATTGAGACTCGAGCTGCCGCCATCAGGTCCGCCCACCCGTCCGGGTTCGAGCCGGACCTGCGGATTGGGCGCCGGCGCCGCGGCCTGTGCGGTGTCCGCGTCTTCAGCGGCACCCGCGGCGAGGCCTTCGCGAACTTCGAAGTCAACCTGGACGCTGTAGCCGACGACCCGCGCCAGAGTCTGGCTGATCAGCGAGCGATAGCGGGTTTCAAGCCAATCCTTGGCGAAACCATTGGGAACAGCGACGCGGAAGCGGTTGTCATCGACCTCGACGAGGGCGGTTTCCTTGAGCCAGGTCTCGAAATTGGCAGGGGACAGCGAGACCTGTAACTCGCCCAGCGCAGCGCGCCAGACCTGCTTCGCGTCCATCGATATACGCCCCGCCCTCGTGGTGAATCTTGATTACGGGCAGCCTCAAAAAGCACGCTCAATTCGCGAGCGCCCGTGAAAAGTTGTCCTCGCGAACGGAACCGACTGGGTTCCCGGCCAGTCGACCGACCGCGTTCTCGTCTCCTCCCTCCGGTCCCTCACGGTCTCGGGGGCGGCGACAATAGCACTGCCCCCGCGCGGGCCGCAACCAGAATCGCTGATACTCCCTGGGAGTATCGTGCTCAGCCGACCGAATCGCCCGGTTGGGCACCGTCATCCACACCCAGCAGCGGTATCGAACCATCTGCCGGAAGTGCGCCCAGGACCAGTACCTCACTTTCGAACCCGGCGATGTTGCGCGGCGCGAAGTTGACGACCGCGATGACCAGGCGGCCAATCAGCACCGCTGGGTCGGGGTATGTGCCGGGCAATCGGGCGGACGAGCGGCGCGTCCCGTACGGACCGAAATCAACGGTCAGCCGATAGGCCGGCACCCGCGCGCGCGGGAACGGCTCTGCAGCCTCGATGCGGCCGACGCGCAGGTCGAGCCGGTGGAGGTCGTCGAGCGTGGCGGTTCCGGGAGCTTCAAAATCGGTCATCGCAAAATGCCCTCTTATTGGTCGGTCGGCGCTGGCGGCTATAATCCCGGCCGAGTCAACGTGCTGCGGCGCTCGCACGCCACCTCAATCTTGAGCCAGATCGGCCCACGAGCGGCCGTCCTGACACGCGCCGAGGGAGCTCCACAAGAGAATGGGAAAACCAACTTTTCAGCCCAAAAAGCGCCATCGCGCCAAAGAGCACGGTTTCCGCAAGCGCATGAGGACGCCCGGG
>JARXKQ010000295.1 GCA_030271555.1 Chloroflexota bacterium
ACCACGAGCCCAGGATGATCATCGTCGCGAAGATCGGGAAGCCGATGATGACCGCGCGGTAGGCGACCTCGTCGAGCACCTTGGCGGGCGGCAACCACGAGACGCGGTTTTCGCGGCCTTGGACGAGGTAGCCCACGGCCGCGCCAAAGCTCACCGCGAAGATGCCGTACGAGATCATCGCCATCGCGACGTGGATTGTGAGCAGCGGCGGATTGGCGAGTGCCGGGACGAGCGGCGAGATGTCCTGCGGCAGCGTGAACGCGTAGCCCAACAGGAAGGCCGCGACGCCGATCGGCATGAAGGCGATGGCGCGAATGGGATAGCGCCGCGCGAGGTACAGATAGCCGCCGATGATGCCGAAGGCGAAGGCGACGCTGAACTCGTACAGGTTGCCCCACGGGCCACGGCCGACGAGATAGGCACGCACCAGCAGGCCGATCGCGAGCATCACGAAGGACGCCCAGACGAAGACCTGGCCGATTGATCCGGCGGACGTGGCCGGCGGAACGCTGCTGCCAACGGACACGGACGAGCCACCCGCGGTGGCTGTTGCGAGCGACTGGCGCCGGCCCGCGGCGAGCAAGGTCGTGTGGATGACGAGCAGGATGAAGCCGATTAACAGCGTCACCGTGCCCACATCGAAGGCGTAGTAAGAGAGCTTGGCGAGCGTCATTTCTCCCGGGCCTTAAGCGACCGCGGCGCCACCCGCCGGTGGAGTGCCGCCACGGCGTACGACAACAGGAGCCAGCGACGCGCCCAGCTGGTAGCGGGTTCCGCAGGTCCGGCAAAGCTGCTGGCCGGCCGGTCGGACGGTGTCGTCGACCGGGCAGCGCACGAGCAGATCGCCGCGATCGATATCGCACTCATGGGCGGTCGGCGGATAGAGCAGGTGGTGCGTCGTGCAATAGGGCACGTTGGGCGGGTAGGTGTACGTGCCGTCGGTGTTGGCCGAAAGGGCAATGGGCTGCGGATCATCCAGGCGGACCTTGCCGCGCTTCTCGTTGAGCCGGTTATAGAGCCAGTACAGCACGAGCAGGCTCAAGCCGGGACCGACGACGCCCACGATGAGCAGGAGGGGCAGCAGGCCGATCAGCCCGTTCCAGTCCGGGATCAGGATGGTCGAGAGCCATTGCAGGAACCCAGTCCAGGGATCGACCGGCGTGGGTGGCATTGCCGGAATTCTAGCCCCGGCCGCCCTGGTGGCGCGGACGGCGATTGCCTAGGCCTACTCCGCCGCCTGGCGATGGCCGCGACATCGACGGATCCAGCAACTCCTCGAGCCACGCCAGGCGAACGGTGTGCGCCCCAAAGCTCATCGCCTTGTCGCGCAGCGCCCGGTCGTCGCTGACGAGAGTCGTGCCGCGTGGGCTGTCGCGCACCAGGTTGAGCAGCGCGTCGTCCGCGGAGAGCGACCCGGACTGGCGAATCTCGAGGCCGGATCGAATTCGCTGAACTCGACCGCTGCCCGGTGCCGCATGACCATCGAGCATCACGATCGTGACGATGTGAGCCGGGATGACGGCCGAGAGCCGCGGCAGCAGTGCGCGCAATGCGCCCGGGTCGGCCCCGCCTGATCGGCGGTGCAGCAGGTTGTTGCCGTCGATCAATAGTCGGTCGATCGCGGCGAACGGTTCGCGGTTCATTGCGCGACCATTGTCGGCGTGTTGCTGCTCGTTGATCTCGATGGCGTCGTGTATCGCGGCGCGGAGGCTGTCCCGGGAGTCGCGGGCGTGCTCACGCGACGCGCCGCGAAGGGCGACAAGGTCATGTACGTGACCAACAACTCGCGCTGGCACCGCGCGGACTATCGAACGCGCCTCGAGGGTCACGGCGTGCCGCTGGGGGAGGGCTGGGACAGCGTCGTGACCGCGGCGCGCGCGGCCGCGGTGCTCCTTGCCGAACGCGACCCAAAGCCGCGCGTGGCGATGGTCTTTGGTGGTCCCGGCCTCGCGCGCGAGCTGCGTGAGGTGGGCATCCGCACCGTCCGGCCCACGCCCTTCGGTCTCGCCGCGGCACCTGACGTGCTCGCCGTTGGGGTCGACTTCCGGCTCACCTACGCGCGCCTCACGACCGCGGTCGAGGCGGTCCGCCGGGGCGCGCTGTTCGTTGCCACGAACCGCGACCCCATCTATCCCGGCGCCGACGGGCAGCTGATGGCCGGCGCGGGCGCGATGGTTGCTGCGGTAGCTGCTGCGGCGATGAAGGAACCCGACCTGGTGGTCGGCAAACCCGAGCCCCGACTTTTTGAGGCTGCGGCCGATGCTGCCGGCATGCCGCTGAACGACGCGATCGTCATCGGCGACGGCCTCACGACGGACATTCGTGCCGCGAACCGGGTTGGAGCGCGGTCAGTCCTGATGCTGACCGGGGTAACGACGGAGGCCGACCTGGCGCGCTTTCCCGATATCAAGCCGACGCGGGTCGCCCACAACGCCAAGGAATTGGAGAAGGCCCTGGCCGAGCTCTCTGCCTAGAGTGCCGGCTCGGTAGCGGCGAAGGCCTCGAACTCAGCGATCAGACGCGAGCGGATGACCTCGTCGTGAGCCAGGAACGCGACGCGCAGCGCGTGCAGGTTCATCGCCCATAGATCGGCCACGCCCGCGCCCATGAAGTCGATGGCGTTCTGGTACTCGCGGACAAGCGTCAGGTCGGAGACGGTGCGGTCGTCGGTGG
>JARXKQ010000296.1 GCA_030271555.1 Chloroflexota bacterium
CTCGACGAGCTGGCCGAGTTCGACCGACTCACCCTGGATGCCCTTCGTCAGCCCATCGAGGAGGGAGTGCTCACCATCGCTCGGGCGCGCGGCCACGTTCGATACCCGGCGCGGTTCCAGCTGGTCGCGGCGATGAACCCGTGCCGCTGCGGCTACTTCAACGATCTGCAGCGCAAGTGCTCGTGCAAGACGGGCGACCCGGAGCGGTACGTGCGCCGGGTGAGCGGCCCGCTGCTGGACCGGTTTGACATGCAGATCGAGATGTCGCGTGTCCCGCCCAAGGTGCTGCTGGCCGGTCCGTCCCCGGAGGACAGCGCGACGGTTCGTGAGCGCATCCTGAAGGCGCGTCAGATCGCGCTCACGCGCAACGCCGGGCGGGCGAATGCCCTATTGCCGGGCACGAGCGTGCTCGCCGCTTGCGATATGACGCGTCCGGCAACACGCGCCCTGGAGGAGCTCGCTGCCTTTCACCACATGAGTGCCCGATCGGTGCATCGGTTGATGCGGGTCGCCCGGACGATCGCCGATCTCGACGCGCGACCGGCCGTCACAGATCAGGACGTGCGAGCGGCGGGTGCGCTGCGCGACCCGGCATTGCCCGCTGCGCATGGCCTGGCGGCGTGAACGCGCGCGACGACTGGATCGCGCTCGCGTCGGTCGAGGGGGTGGGCGAAGAGACATTCCCCGCGCTGCTGGCTGCCTTCGGGGGTCCAACCCAGACGCTCGAGGCAGTGCGCGACGGTCGGTTCGACGTTTGGTTCTGGGAGCGACGCAAGCTCGACGGTCGGGTGCCGATGGTCAAGGACGCCGTGGCCAAATTGCGCGTGGCGGCCGCGAATCCCACCGAGCGGCTCGATGCCATTGCGGCGCTTGGACTGTGGACGTACACCTCGACCGACGCCGACTACCCAGCGCAGCTGCGCGATCTGCCCAACCCCCCAGTCGTGATCCACGGCTTGGGCGAATCGGCCACGCTCCGCGGGCAGCGGCTGATCGGCGTTGTCGGCACGCGCCGGCCCACGCCGCAGGGTCGCGCGCTGACCGCGCAGATCTGCGCCCGTCTCGTCGAATGCGGCGCGACCGTGGTTTCCGGCTTGGCCGTGGGCATCGACGGAGCGGCGCACGCCGCAACCCTGGAACGCGGTGGAACGACGATCGGCGTGATTGGCGGTGGTCACAAGTTCCCGGGGCCGCGCGCCCACCAGCGGTTGCGCGACGAGGTCGTCGCGAACGGCGGCGCCATCATCAGCGAGCACCACCCTGACTCGAAGCCGAGTCTGGGCACGTTTCCGCGGCGCAACCGAATCATCGCGGCGCTGGCCGACGCCCTGATCGTCGTCGAGGCGCCGCAGAGGAGCGGCGCGCTGAACACGGCGACTCACGCTCTGGGGCTCAGCCGGCCGGTGTTCGTCGCGCCTGGCCGCGTGGGCGACTGGTCGGTCGCCGGTGCACTCGCGTTGCTGAGAGAGACGCCCGCGCGGCCACTGGTCGGGCTCGACGAGCTGATTGCCGATCTGGACTATTTCGACCAGCCAGCCGCGCCAACAGATGGCGTCACGACGGCCGTGCACTCACGCGATGCGGCGCTGGCCATGTTGGGCGCGACCGAGCGGATGGTCGCGCGGCGGCTGATGCAAGGCCCCGCCGGTCTCGACCTGTTGGTGGCTGAAACCGGGTTGGGCCCCGCGGTCGTCTCAAGCGCCGTGACGCTGTTGCTGATGCGCGGCTGGGCCAATGCGCTCGGCCCGGCTTTCGTGGCGGCCGGGCCGCTCGCCTCGTGACTGGAGGCGCCAAGGACACCCGCATGCCCCCGGACCTCAGTACCGTTGCCCGTACGCGCCACCCGCGGCCAAACTCAGCGCGTGATCAAGGGTGTGGTCGTGCATCTTTCCAACGAGCTGCCGATCGTGGTCGACATGTTCGAGGCACCGGAGGCGCATGCGCAGAGCGTCCGCTGCACCAACGTGCGCACAGTCGATGGCAAGCGGCCCACATTCGTCCACGACCCCAAGGCGACCTTCGTCTTCCCGTGGCATCAGATCCGGCTCATCGAGCTGCCGCCCGCGGCGACAGCCGCGCAGGCATCGGACAAACGCATTGCGCTGACGGAGCAACCGGAACTGCCACCGCCGCTGCCCGAGCCGCTCGACGAAGAGCCCGACGAGGACCTGTTGGCGCGCATCCGTTCGGTCTAGTCGTCATCTCGGCACGACGCGCTATGTGACGCCCGTGCTAGGTTAGAAAAGATGACGAAGAACCTGGTGATCGTCGAATCACCTGCCAAGGCGCGAACAATCGAGCGATACCTGGGGCCCGGCTACAAGGTCCTGGCGTCGTATGGCCATGTCCGCGATCTGCCTGAAAACCCCGGCAAGGGCCAGCTGGGCGTGGACGTCGAGCACGACTTCAAGCCCGACTACGAGATCACTGCCGATCGCGACAAGCAGGTCAAGGCAATCGAGAAGGAAGCCAAGACCGCCGATGCGGTCTACCTCGCGACCGACCTCGATCGAGAAGGGGAGGCGATCGCGTGGCACGTTGCCCAGGCGGCCGGCATCCCCGACTCCAAGACCAACCGCGTCACGTTTTCTGAGATCACGCCCGCGGCCATCAAGGAAGCATTCGCCAATCCGCGCGAGATCGACC
>JARXKQ010000297.1 GCA_030271555.1 Chloroflexota bacterium
CCAGAGCAGCCCCAGGCCGCTGACCGCCAGCGCGAGCACGGCAACGATCCCCGCCACCTCGCCGGCCAGCCGCGCGACGAGCCGCCACAGGATGAACATCGTGAGGATGAAACTCGCCAGCCCCAGACTGCGCATCGCCAGGTCAGGCGCCACGCCAACATCCATGACGAGCGCCCCGATCGCCTGAAAGAGCGGGAACTCGAACGGCACGTACCACGGCGGTCCGAACACCGGCACGATGGGGTGGAACAGGTCGATCCCCTGCTGGTGGAAGATGAGCGCCGTCCACGCGGTCTGCGTCTGGCGGAACGAGTGCAGCTCGAGCAGCGGCTGGTTCAGCGACGGCAGGTGGAACCAGATGACACCAGCGACGACCACAAGGAAGAGCACCCAGCGGACCCACCAGCGCGACAGCCAACCGCGCAACCAGGTCTGCGCCGCGCGCGCCTGATCGCGTAGCGAGGGCTCGGGTACGAGCTCCTGTTCGGCGGTCATGGCGCGCTCCGCTGCCGCCCCGGTCGGCGCAAGCGGCCGCGGAACAGGGTCAGGTACCAGCGCAGGTAGAGCGGCAGCCACGCGCGCAGCTTGAAGCGGCTCTGGCCGGCTGTCCGGTCGCGCCATGTGGTCGGAAGCTCAGCGAGCTTTCGGCCGGCGAGGTCCGCCTTCACGCTCAGCTCGATGGCCAGCTCGAAGCCACCCTTCGACTCGATCGTGACTCCGTTGAGGAACGAGCGCCGGTACAGCTTGAAGTTGTTGGTCGCGTCATGGATGGGCAATCGCCCCACCCAGTGCAGCGACAACCCGGCCAGCCGGCTGAGGGTCCGCTTCAGCAGCGGCCCACCCTCCTGGTGGCCACCCTTCATGTAGCGACTCGCCGCGACCACGTCCGCGCCGCCGCGGCCCAGCTCGGTCATGCGATCGACCAGCTCGACCTCGTCCGACCCGTCGGCCATGGTGATCAGCACGAACTCGCCGGCGGCCGCGGCGATGCCGGCCTTCATCGCGTTCAGAACGCCCCGACCCAGGTCGTTGCGCAGGAGGCGCACAGCGGGCAGCTCGGCCTGCAGGGCACGCACGACGGGCACGGTCGTGTCGGCATCGAAGTCGTAGACGACCAAGGTCTCCGCCGGGACGTGAACCGACGCGGCCAGCCGGCGCAGCGTGGCGCCGATGTTGTCCGGCTCGTTGTAGACCGGGACGACGATGGTCAGCTCCGGTGGCTGGGTCGGGTCGGGTGAGTCGGTCATTTGTTTCGCTGGGCGATGAAAAGGGTCTGCTTGCCCAGGATCCACCATGCCGGCGGGAACATCAGGTAGAGACGCACCAACCACGCCGCCTGGGGCAGCCGGGTCTTGGTCGTGTACGGCAGGAAGCGGACGATCGTCTTGACGGGCTCGAGGCCCGCGGTGAGCGCCGCCTCCTCCAGGCTGCGCTCGGTCAGCGGCGTGTGATGGTCGATGAAATCCCAGTAGCGGCCGCCGGTAAGGCGGATATTGGGCTGGAGAATGATGACCTGGCCACCGACCTTGAGCAGGTCGCGCACTACCGCCAGCTGCTCCACAACTGCCTCGGGCGAGCGCAGGTGCTCGAGGTAGTTGCTCATGAAGACGCGGTCGAAGTGGCCCAGCGGGGCGTGGTCGCGCAACGCCAGGCCGTCGGCGCAGACGAACCTGACATCGGCCGGCATCTCCGCGGATGTGTCACGCAGGTCGCTCGCCCAGCGCTCGGCGGCGCGGACGTTGGCGATGAAGTTACCGCTGCCGGCCGCCAGATCGAGGACCGCAGCATCGGCCGGAATGTAGCGCTGGAGATGGTGTCCGATCTCGCGCCACATGGCGGATCGGCCCGCTGCCGCCTCCGGGCCGAACCGGTGCCGGTAGAGGGCGTCGTGGTCGATGGCTAGATACGCCCTTCGTCGATCTCGGCGCGGATCCAGGGGATGACCTCGTCAAGCATCTCTGACAGGGTCGTGGTCGCCTCGAAACCAAGGAGGCGGCTGGCCTTTTGAACGTCAGGCACGCGTTTCTGGACATCGTGCTCGAACGGCTCGTCATTGACGATCTGGAGCGGCCGATCGCCGTTGATCTTGTGCCAGATGAGCTGGGCCAGCTCGAGCACGGTCGTGCTCTGCGCGGTCGAAAGGTTGAAGTCCTCGTTGATGGCTGCATCTGACTCCATCGCCAACCTGATGCCGTGCGCCAGGTCACCGCCGTACGTGTAGTGGCGGACCTGGTCGCCCGAGCCAAGGATGTGCAGCGGATCCTGGCCGCGCAGCACCTTGACCGCGAGATCGGGCACGACATGCGACAGCGCCAGCTTGACGTTGCCACTCATCACATCGGTGTCGCGCAGCGCGCGGCGCTCGCCGATGCCGACGCAGTTGAACGGGCGCAGGATCGTGTACGGCAGATCGTATTGCTCGGCGGCGCCGCGCGCGAAGAACTCGCTGGCCAGCTTCTGAAAGCCGTAGGTCGACTTGGGCGGTGGCGAGGTCAGCTGGGCACCCTCAGGCGTGGGGTACTGGTCGGTCGACTCGTAGACCATCGAGCTCGACAGGACGACGATGCGCTTCAAGGTGCCCCCGGCATGCGCCGCAATGGCGGCGTCGAAGGTGGCCGCCAGGAGGCGCTCGTTTTCG
>JARXKQ010000298.1 GCA_030271555.1 Chloroflexota bacterium
CGACATCGACGAGCGACTCGACGCGCGCGAGAAGCAGATCCTGGCGCGAATGGAGCGATTGCGCGATCTGGACAACGAGTCGCGCCGACAATAGGCGCGATGCTTCTCGATGCCGCCACGTGCGCGGCGCTCCTGCCCAATCGTCCGGTCGACGGACACAAGGGAACGTTCGGCACCGTGCTGTGCGTGTGCGGCTCGCTCGACTACGCCGGCGCGGCACTGCTGTGCGGCCTTGGCGCCGCGCGCGCCGGCGCGGGCCTCGTCGCGCTGACGGTGCCGGCGGCTCTTCAGGCGGTCATTGCCGGCCGCGTGCCCGAGCTCGTGACTTACGCGCTGCCCGAGCAGCCCGCCGGGCGTGGCGCGGACTCGCTCGAGGCAAGCGCGCTCATTGACGCGAAGGCGCCCGACGCGCTCGTCATTGGCTGCGGCATGGCGGAGAACGACGGCAACCGCGAGCTGGTCATGCGGCTGCTGGCATCGGCGGGCGCCCCGGCGGTGCTCGATGGTGGCGCGCTCAGCCTGTTGGCGCAGAGCGGCCGCTGGTGGGCCGCGAACAAGCGGGACTGCGTGCTGACGCCGCATCCCGGCGAATTCACGCGGATCATGGGCATGCCGCCGGGCGAAGGGGATCCCGGTCGCGAAGCATCGGCAAAGGCCGCGGCAGAACGATTTGGGCAGGTGGTCGTCCTCAAGGGCGCGCGCACCGTCATTGCGACGCCAGACGGCCAGACGGCCGTGGCGCCTTTCGCGAACGCCGCGCTGGCGACGGCCGGCTCGGGCGACGTGCTCGCCGGCACGATTGGCTCACTGCTGGCCCAGAAGCTGGCGCCGTTCGACGCCGCGCGGCTGGGTGTCTGGCTCCATGGCCGCGCTGCGGCACGGGTCAGCGAACGGCTGGGCGACGCGGGTCTGATCGCGTCCGACCTGCCATTCGAGATAGCTGTCGCGCGGCACGAGCTGGCTGCGACCCCGCCCGCGTCGCGCGCGTGAGCGTCGCGTCAATCGACGAGCGACTGGCCGCGGCCGGGCTGCCGTCGCTGCCCAGACGCGTCTGGGCGGAGATCGACGAGTCGGCGCTCGCGGCGAACCTCGCCGCGGTGCGCGAGCTCATCGGGCCGCGCGTCGAGCTCAACGCGGTCATCAAGCCCGACGCGTACGGCCACGGGCTCGTGCCCGTTGGTCGCGTCTTTGAGCAGGCCGGCGCGAATCGACTGTGCGTGGCGGGCATCGATGAGGCCACGGCGCTGCGCGGCGCGGGCATCGCGCTGCCCATCCTGGTCCTGTTCCCGATCCCAGTTGGCGACGTGGCCCGCGCCGCGCGCTCGCGCTTTGAGATCGTCGCCGCGGACCGCACGACGACCCTGGCCACGCTCGACGCGTGGTCCAGGCAGCGCGGGACGGGCGATCCCGATCTGCTCGTTCACCTCGAAGTCGAAACGGGCCTGGCGCGGGGCGGCTTCAAGCCGCACGACGTGGCGTCGATGGCCATGCGCATCGCCGCCGCAACAGGCGTGCGGCTGGCCGGGCTGTGGTCGCATCTCGCCCGCTCTGAAGATCGGCCGACGACCGACGCCCAGGTCGCAGCATTCGAACGCGCCACCGACGCGGTGCGGACCGCGGGCCTGCCGCTCCCGCCGCGCCATCTGGCCGCAACCGGCGGCCTCTTCGCCGGCCAGGTGGACCACTACGAGGGCGTGCGCATCGGCCTGGGCCTGTTCGGCCTGATGCCCGAGGGCTTCCCGGTGGGGGAGTCTGCCAAGTCGGCCTTTGCCAAACTCAGTCCGGCCATGGCCGTCAAATGCCGGCCGCTGCGCGTTGAGACCTTCCCGGCGGGCACCCCGGTCAGCTACGGCGGCCTGTGGACGACCGAGCGCCCGTCGCGCATCGCCACCCTGCCGATCGGCTACGGCGACGGCTGGACGCGCGCCTATTCGCCCCTCGCCGGCGCCCTGGTGCGGGGCCAGAAAGTGCCGCTTGTGGGCAGCGTCGCCATGGACGCCGTCATGGCCGACGTGACCGATGTTGGGGATGTGGGCACTGAGGAGGAGTTCGTCCTGATTGGGACCCAGGGAGGGTCGGCGGTCGTGACAAACGAGCTGGCGCGGGTGCGCACCACCATTCCCTGGGAAGTCGTCACGAGCATGGCCTACCGCCTACCCCGGGTGTACCATGCCGGCCCAGTACTAAAGGGCCTGCGCACGCTTGCAGGGGAGTCCCGGGTCGGCTCAAGCGCCAATTGAACGGCACGCTCTAAGGGAGATCGATGAGCGAATACGGATCGGCCAACGAGCTGACTTTTGAGGACCCCGTCGAGTCGCTGGCGCGCGAGATCCAGCTATACGGCATGACCGGTCCGGCCATGATGTTCCTGGAGGCCAGCCGCCCGTACCGCGCGCTGGGCAGCCAGGCGATGGTCTTCTTCGACCCGGTCCTGCGGACCATCTTCGGCAGTGGCTCTGACGCCATGCAGCGTGTCCTCTCGGACGAAGGCGGCATCGAGCGGCTCATCGAGCGGCTCGAAGAGATTGACGAGGAGCCCGGTTACGACGCCTGATTGATCAGGCTTCGCGCACCTCGTTCTGCGCCCAGGCATAAAGCGCGTCATAGACCGGCAGCTCGGCTTTGAGCTGGGCCT
>JARXKQ010000299.1 GCA_030271555.1 Chloroflexota bacterium
ACGTCGGACAGCGCGACGCGAACATCTGCTCCAGCACGCGCCGAAATTCACCGTCGCCGCGCGGGACGGTTGCGAGGGTGGCCAGGCCGGCATCGAAATGACGCAGGTCAGGTGGCCGAAGCACGACCTCGGCGAGAAGCCGCGTCAGCGCCGTCGATTCGCAAACGTAGACGCGACGCAGCGCGCTGATCGCGTTGCGTGCAATCCAGCCGCCGCGGCCGTGGATGTCAATGACTATGTCACCCGGCGCGCTGCGCGCGGCGATCTCAGCAGAGACGACGTTATCCGGGGGCGGCGGGGCGAATCGCTCGAAAGCGGGCAGCAGCGGTCCAGCGTCGGGCCGGATGAGTGATGAGAGCGGGTCCGCCATCGCCACCGAGTCTATCCACGCCGCGGCCATCCTCGATGCCCAAGTCTCCCGCCCTGCCAACGTCTATGTGCCGAGCCGACTGAATATGTGCCGACACGACTAGGAATGGGCCGATCCGAGAGTGGCACTACCGGCCGGCGGGCGACCCGGGCCATGCCGAATTTGCTGCCAACCCCCGGATAAGTCCGCGCAAATTGGCGGCGTTCAGAGTTGGCGGCATGGAAATCGATCGCAGCCGGCCGTCTGAATTCTTCCTCCCGCCACCGTTCGCCTGGAACGAGCCCGTTACGGGCCGCCGCAACTGGCAGCCGAGCTTCGAGCTCATGGCATTCGGCATGTACGTCAAGCGCGCCAGACATCTCGCCCGCTGTACGCAGACACGGCTTGAGGAGCTGTCGGGCGTGGACCAGGGCCGGATCTCCCGCCTCGAGCGCGGTTTGTCGCCAACGACGCGCATCGAACACCTCGTCCCAATGGCTTCAGCTCTGGGGCGCGCCTTGCCGCTGGGCTTCTGCCCGCACGAGCATTGGTGCGAATGGCAGCCGGCTCCGGCCCCACCGCCACCCAGAGACTGGCTACACGAGTGGCAGGACGCCGAAAATGGGCCGCAGGCGTCTATGGATTTGCTCCGCGTTAGGTGAGGACGCGGGCCTCGTCCGACTTCCTAGTCGGCTCGGCACATATTTAGTCGGCTCGGCACATGGACCCGCGCCTGGCAAGGAGGTGCGGATGGTCCGCGGGGCGGCGACCGGAAGGGCCGCCGGAGGAGTTACTGCTCGGAGTCGTCGGACTCTTCGACCGGTTCCTCTTCGACGAACGCCTCGTCCTCGGTCACATCGGCAGGAATGACGCGACCAATGGCCTCGATCTCGTCTTCGTCCTCGTCCTCTTCCAGCTCCTCTTCGAGCTCCATCTCCTCGCGCACGAGGGTGCCCTTGGTGTAGGGCCGGAGGTCGGAGACCTTCGCTGCCGTGGGGAACGACACCTTGCCGTAGTTGGCCGGGTCCTGGTAGGTCTCGCGGATGATGATGCGCACGTCCTGCTCGCCCAGGCTGGTGACACCGGCGGTGTACTTGTTGCCCTCGGCGATGAGCTTCAGCAGGCGCGCCGCGACGCGCGGCTCGACATAGCCGATGTGGACGCCATTCGAGGCCGCGGCGAGGCGCGGGTCGTCGGGCGAAAGCTCGACCGAGTCGCCCGGGTTGACCTGGGCGAGCTTCTTGGGATCAGCCAGGTCGATGAGGTGCGCGAAGCCGGTTTTGCCGGTTTCCTCGACGAAGATCGACACCGGCGCCTTGGAGCCCTTCTGGGCAGGAACCGTCTTCTTGCCGGCCTCGGCGAGGAGCATCCGCAGGCGGTTGATGTTGCGCTCGGCAACGCGGTTGGTCGGGTCCAGCGCGAGCGCGGCCTGGTAGTGGTCGCGCGCCGTGGCGAGCTCGCCCATCTCCCAATACGACTTGGCGAGACGATTCTCTGCGGCTGAGTCAGCGCCCAGATCGAGAATGCGCTTGTTCAGGTCGGCGGCTGCCTCCCAGTCGGCGGCGGTTGCGGCGGCGATCGCCTGCTCGGTCAACTGGCGCTTGAGGCGCGTCGCGTTGACGGCGGGCGTCGGCCCACCTTCGGTCATCGAGAAACTCATGGTCGGATGCAGTCCTTCGAAAGTTCGGGGGAACGTTCAGCGTACCACGCCGGCCGGGCCGACGGGCGCGCGCCGCCGGGGGCCGAGGGTGGCGAATGGTGCTGGGCGGCTAGCATTTGGACGAGCCACGGTCACTCCACCCGGTCAACGCATCGGCGCGAAGGGATTCGGCAGATCGACTATGCCCGAACTTGTCGCCAGGCGCGCCGTCGCAGTCGTACTGCTGCTCGCTGTCGGCAGAGCGGCGTTGGTCGCCAGCACGCAGGCCGCAGGACCGCTCACCCTCGCTGCCCCCGCATCGCCGACCACGCTTCCAAGCGGCGCAGCGGATGGTGCCGCGACGCGCGTCGCGATCCCTGCGCTCGGCGTTGACCTGCCCGTCGTTTCGTCCGCGGTCACGCTGGAGGGCAACGAGCCGGGCTACCCGCTGTGTGATGTAGCGCAATACAGCGATCAGTTCGAAGACCCCGGCCGACCGGGCACGACCTACATCTACGCCCATGCCCGGCCCAACATGCTCTTGCCGCTGCTGGAAGCGTCGCGCGTTGACGCCGGTCGCTCGCTCCTTGGCATGGACGTCCTCGTCTACACCAATGACGCGTGGCTGTACACGTATCGGATCTT
>JARXKQ010000300.1 GCA_030271555.1 Chloroflexota bacterium
ATTGCGCGGCCGCTGTTGGGTCGACGGCCGCACAATTCCTCGATCGGCTGGAGGCAGTCAGCCGCGCCCTCGATGCCTACGCCAACCCCGAGCTGGCAGTAGACGCGCTGCTCCTGGCTTGGCCCAATACCGGCCAGGCGGCATGACAGAGCGACCCGCGGCGCAAAGGCTCGAAGCGACGGTGCGTGGCTTCGTACAGGGCGTTGGCTTTCGCTGGTTTGTCGTCAAACGGGCGACCCAGCTCGGCCTCGCCGGCTGGACGTCCAACGAGCCCAACGGGACGGTGCGCGTAGTGGCTGAAGGCAGCCCGCAGGCCATCGATGCGCTGCTCCAGCTGCTGCATGAGGGTCCGCCCGGTGCCAACGTGGAGCGCGTCGATGCGAACCGGTTGCCGCCATCGGGTGGTCTGCGCGGCTTCTCGATCCACTCTGGTGGGCATAGCGGCGACTGATATCGTGCGGCCGATGGCACTCAGCACCCAGGACAAGGCCGACGCGCTGGCCGCGGTGCCCCTTTTCGCGGGCATCAGCGCTGAATCGATGGAGCGTCTCGCAGCCGTCACCGGCGAACAGGAGTTCGTCACGGGTCAATTCATCGTCCGCCAGGGCCAGGTCGGGACCGGCCTGTACGTGATCCTCAGCGGCTCGGTGAAGGTCATGCGCGGCTCAGAGGAGCTGATCCGCCTGGGCGACGGTGAGTTCTTTGGCGAGCTGTCGGTGATCGACCAGCAGCCGCGCAACGCCAGTGTTGAAGCCGCCGAGCCCACGGAAGTCCTGGCGCTCGCGTCGTGGGACCTGCTCGCCCTGCTGGAGAGCGACCCGCAACTGGCGCTCAACTTGATCAAGGGCCTGGTCGCGCGTGTCCGCCTTGCCGTCGACGAGCTGGCCGGCGCGCAGCTCGGTCATTAGGGCCGCGACGAAAGGAAGCTGTCCGCGATGGCATTGACTGCTCAGGAACTGGTGGACATGCTGTCGAGCCTGACGCTCTTCGCCGACCTGACGCGGCCGCAGCTCGAGCAGGTCGCCCACAAGATGACGGAGGAGTCGTTCCCGGTGGGCCAGCGCATCCTGCGTCAGGGCTTCACCGGCACGGGCTTCTACGTGATTCTCGATGGCGAGGTTGCGGTAAAGATCGACGGCGAGGAACGGGCCCGACTGGCCAAGGGCGACTTCTTCGGCGAGATGTCCATCCTGCTGGGCGAGCCGCCGGTGGCCGACATCGTCACGACTCGCCAGCTGCACGTGTTGCACCTTGGTGGGCCCGAGCTAGAGGGCTTCCTGCGCGACCACCCCCAGGTCATGTACCGAATGCTCAAGGCGGTCGCCTTGCGCCTGCGCAACGCCAGCCGATGGCGGAGTTGACCGCCCGCCCGTTCCCCCCGGGCGACTACCCGGTAGTCGTCGTCGGCAGTGGGCCGGGCGGCCTTCAGACCAGCTATTTCCTCAAGCGCCTCGGGATCAAGCATGCGGTGATCTCGGCCGACCCGGCGCCCGGCGGCATGTTCCGCCGCTTCCCGTTCTTCCAGCGGCTGCTGTCGTGGACCAAGCCGTACGCGCCCGTGGCGCGCGACGATCGCTGGTACCAGTGGTACGACTGGAACTCACTGCTCGCCGATGACGGGCCGGCGCGGGCCATCATGCCCACGCTCATGGATGGCACGTCATCTTTCCCGTCGCGGCCGGAGATGGAGGCCAACCTCGCGGCGTTCGTGGAGCGCGCCGGTCTTCAGGTCCGCTACGAGTGCCGCTGGGAGGCCACGCGGCGCGATGGCGATCGCTTCGTTCTCGCCACGACCGACGGCGAGTACCGCTGCCAGGTCGCCATCTTCGCGGTCGGCGTCGCCGAGCCGTATCTGCCTGATACGCCTGGCTTTGACCTCGTCTCGCACTATGTCGACACCCGTTCGCCAGAGACGTACGCAGGCAAGCGGCTCTTCATCGTTGGCAAGGAGAACTCCGGGTTCGAGCTCGCCACGGGCCTGCTGCAGTGGGCACAGCGCATCGTTCTCGCGTCACCAAGGCCGGCCAAGCTGAGCGTCAACACGCACTCGCTGCTGGGCGTCCGAGCGCGCTACGTCCTGCCGTTCGAGGACCAGAACCTGGGCGGCGGCGTCTTCATCCTGAACGCCTCGATCGACCGCATCGAGCGCGCGCCCGGTGGCGGCTTCCGCGTCTTCTGCATCCGGTCGGAGAACGGCCAGGAGCTCAGCGTAGAGACCGATGAAGTCATCGCCGCAACCGGGTTCCAGTGTCCGCTGCGCGACCTGCCCGAGCTGGGCGTGGCCGTCTTTGGTCGGAGCGGCCTGCCGGCAATGACCAACTACTACGAGAGCGCGACGGTGGCGGGCATCTACTTCGCCGGTACGATCGGCCAGGGCGTGTCCGGCATGAAGAAATACGGCTTGCCGGCCAACTCGGGCGCCGTTCACGGGGCGCGCTATAACGCACGGACGATGGTCTACCACGTCGCTACAACGCATTTCGGGGTCGAGCTGCCGCGGGCCGAGGTCAAGCCCGACGCCTTGATTGACCTGCTCCTGATGGAAGCAACCCGCGCGCCCGAGCTTTGGAACCAGAAGTCGTACCTGGCCCACGCCTTCTCGCTCGACGCCGGCCAGGG
>JARXKQ010000301.1 GCA_030271555.1 Chloroflexota bacterium
TGATGACCGCCTCAGTGATCTTCTCGCCGGTGTACGCCTCAGCGTCGGTCTTGAGCTTCTGCAGGATCATCGCGCTGATCTCGGGCGGCGTGTAGCTCTTGCCGTCGCTCAGCGTGACCTTGATCCCGTCGCTGTTGGCGTCCTTCTCAACCTTGTACGGAACAAGGCCGATGGTGCGCTTGACCTCGGGGTCGTCCCAGCGACGGCCCATGAAGCGCTTGATCGAATAGACGGTGTTGCCCGGATTGGTGACCGCCTGGCGCTTGGCCACCTGGCCCACCAGGCGCTCGCCGTTCTTGGTGAAGGCGACGACCGATGGGATGGTCCGACCGCCCTCGGCGCTGGGGATGACGGTCGGCTCCCCGCCCTCCATAACTGCGACGACCGAGTTAGTCGTACCCAGGTCGATGCCGATGATCCTGCCCATGACTTAGTTCATTCCTCCGGAACTGGTTTCAGGTTGGTTGTCGGTGGTTGCGTGCCGGGCGACCGCGACCATTGCCGGTCGGAGCACCCGATCTCGTATTCGGTAGCCCTTCTGGAGTTCGGCGATGACGGTGCCTTCTGGCACGCCCGGCCGATCTTCCTGGGCGATCGCCTCGTGTTCGTGCGGATCGAATTGCTTGCCCAGCGCCTCGATGGGCGTAAGGCCCTCCGAGGCGAGCAGTAGGTCCAACTTGCGGTCGATGGCGCTGATGCCACCCACCCAGCTCACGTCGCGCAGCTCAGGCGGCATGTTGGCGATGGCGCGATCGAAGTCATCGACGATCGCCAGCAGCTTGGCGAGCAGCACCTCGTTGGCGAGACCAAGCATTGCGTCGCGCTCCTGCTCGGTGCGGCGTCGGTAGTTGCTGAAGTCGGCCGCGGAGCGCTGCCACGCGGCCTTGTTCTCGGCCGCTTCCCGCTGGGCCGCCTCGAGATCGGCGCGAAGCTGATCAAGCTCGGCGGACAGCTTGGTTGGTGATGTGTCGAGCTCGGCGATGCGCTCCTCGGCGCGGGTGCGGAAACGAGGCTGCGGGTCGCGCGGGTCGCGCGCATTGCGTGGGTCGCGTGGGTCGAAATCGCTCATCGGTACATCTGCTCCACGAGCTCGTTCATCAGCCCGGATACGAAGCGGACCGTGCCGATCGCATGCGGGTAGGCCATCCGAGTAGGCCCAAGCACCCCCACCACGCCCATGGCGCGGCCGGGCTGGCCGTACGTCGCCAGGACGAGCGAGACGTCATGCATCTCGGCGCGCTCGTTCTCCGCACCGATAAGGACCTGGACATCGCCGGCGGTCGCCAGTCGGGCGACGAGCGAGCCCAGGTAGTCACGGTTCTGGAGCGCGGCGAATACGCGGCGGAGCTTCTCGCTCTGGCTGAACTCAGGCTCTGACATCACGTTCAGCAGCCCGTCAGAGAAAACGTCCTCAACGGTCGCGGCATCGAATTCGCGCATCATCTTTTCGACGCGCTGCGTGACGCGCACGGCAAACGTCGGCGCATCCGGCTCAGTGGCGAGCGCGGCGATGCGATTGGCCACCTGCCGCGCGGACTTGTCGGCCAGCTCTTCGTTCAGCAGCCGCGCGACATCATCGAGCTCCGTTTGGTCGTAGCCCTCTTCGAGCGCGATGAGCTCTTGCTTGACGCCGCCCTCGGCGAGGACGACGACGAGGCTGGCGGTATGAGTTGACGTTGCTACCAGGTCGATGTGGCGCAACTTGCACGAACGCGGCTTGGCCGGCGTTGCGAGGCCCGCGGCGTGCGTCGTGCCGGCGATCGTCGCGGCGGCGAGGCGGAACCACTGCTCGCTCGCGAACTCGACCTGGCCGAACTGGTGGCGGATCATCAGCCGCTCCACCGGTGCCAGGCTGATCTGCGGTGCGATCGACTCGACGTAAAGCCGATAGCCCGCGTCCGTTGGAACGCGGCCGGCGCTGGTGTGCGGGTGGCTGAGGTAGCCCGCTTCCTCAAGCTCGGCCATGATGTTGCGGACGGTCGCGGAGGAAACAGCAAGGCCGTAGCGCTCGACCAGCGTCTGGCTGCCGACCGGCTCGGCGGTGACGACGTATTCCTCGATGATGGCCCGCAGAATCTGTTGAGACCGGGGATCGAGCGGGCCGGCTGGACGCTCGGTGCGACGCGCCATTCGGCTTGGTTTCCCCCTTGGTTCCGCGCTGTTAGCACTCTCATGGCCGGAGTGCTAACGAGAATATTAGCGATGTAGCCAGCCTGAGTCAACGCTGTCGTCGGCGTCTGATCCTCGATAATCGATTATGCTGCCGGAGATGTCGCCCAACGAGCTGTTCCGCCTTGACGACCGCGTCGCGCTGATCGCCGGTGGCGGTGGCGCGATCGGCGCGGCGATCGGCGCGGCCTTCGTCAAGGCGGGCGCGAAGGTCGTCCTGATGGGCCACTCCCCTAGCAACACGGAAGCGGCCGCGCAACGGATTGGCGCGAATTCCCTCGCGGTCGTTGCGGACGCAACGTCTGAGCAGGAGTGCGAGGCTGCAGTGGCTCAGGCGGTCAGTCGGTTCGGTCGGCTGGACATCGTGGTCAACGCCGTGGGCGGCGGTGCCGGGAAGGTGCTGCACAACGCCGAGGAATACCCGCGCGACGACTGGGACTGGATC
>JARXKQ010000302.1:0-1347 GCA_030271555.1 Chloroflexota bacterium
CCCATCACCCCCGGTACGACGCCCAGGACGCCCGCGACCGAGCAGCCCGGCGCGAGCTCGGGCGGCGGCGGCGTGGGCGTCGTACCGGGGGTGATGGGCATGCTCCAGGCAACCGAGGCGCTGAAGCTGTTGCTCGGCATCGGCGAGCCGCTCGTCGGGCGGCTACTTCTGTGGGACGCGCTCGACGGCACATTCGACGAGCTGGTGCTGCGGCGTGACCCTGCGTGTCCGGTTTGCGCCTGACGGCGGAGTTGCACGACCAGATCGTCGCGGCCGCGCGCGCGGCATTGCCCAACGAAGCAGTGGGGCTGCTCGTAGGCGCGGGCGCACCAGAGCGCTATATCGCGACTCGCAACGCGTCGGCCTCGCCCTACCGCTATTCGATCGACCCGGCCGAACAACTGGCCGCGTGGACCGAGCTGGAGGCGCGCGGCGAGTCAGTTTTGGCGATTGTCCACTCACACGTCCGCTCGGGTGCCGAACCGTCAGCGACTGACGTCGAGCTCGCCTACTTCCCCGAGTCGCTCTACCTGATTGTGTCGCTCGCCGATCCGGCCCAACCAGACATCCGCGCCTGGTCCATCGTCCGCGGCACGACCACTGAGGAGAAGCTGCAAATAGAGGCTTAGCGCAAGTCGGCGCTGGTGAGCATCGCCATGACCTGATCCTTCACGGTCCCGTTGAAGGGGCCGTTGACGCAGCCGTCCATCTCGGTCCAGTTGTGCGGCACGTTCGACGCCACGATCACGCGGATTTGTGCCTTGCCGCCGATGGCCATGCAATCGCTGTCGGCAGCGTTGACCTCCATCGTGGCCTGAAGGCCGTCGACCCGGATCGAGTCACCGGCGTTCGCGTTGAAGGCCCAACCCGGGAAACCGTTGGACGACCAGCTCAACAGCACGCCGTTCTCGCGCAAGGTGCTGGCGACTGGCCAGCGTTCGCAGTCGATCGAAATCATCTCCGAGCTCGAGACGCGGTCACACGGATCGGCCATGGTCTCTGTAGACAGCCAGACCCACCGGTGCTGAAAGCTCGAAGACATGTCAAAGGTCGCCGCGTTCCAGGTCGACGGGTAGTCGAAGGCGAGACCATCCGAATCAAAGTGACTCATAGTCGGAGCCTGATTGCAGCCGGCAACCACAAGGGCCAGGAATGCCCAAGCTCGTAGCGCTGCCATCACCTGACCTCGAAGATCGCCTCGATCTCAACGGTGATGCCGAATGGCAGGCTGCCGACGCCGACCGCTGATCGTGCGTGGCCGGACCCGAAGATCTCGACGAACAGGTCCGAACAACCGTTGATGACCTTCGACTGGGCGGTGAAATCGGGCGTCGCGTTAACCATCCC
>JARXKQ010000302.1:1447-2606 GCA_030271555.1 Chloroflexota bacterium
GACGAAACCAGCGCCTCGAGCTCGGCGCCGCGGCGGCCCAGGTTGCGCGGCCCAAACGAAACCTCCCCGTCCACGGTGCCGGCGAAGATCTGCCGATCTGGATCCTGGAAAGCCAGCCCGACCATCGCTGCCAGTGCAGCGACCGGTTTGTATCGGGTGTCCCAACGGTCGACCGTGACCGTGCCTTGGGTCGGCCGAAGCAAGCCATTAAAGTGGCGAATGAGCGTCGTCTTGCCGCTGCCGTTCTGGCCGACGATGGCCACGCGCTCCCCGGCGCTGATCGTCAGATCGACGCCGTCGAGCGCACGCACGCCGCCGGGGTAGTCGTAGCTCAACCCCGAACAGATGATTTCGGTCATGCTGGAAGCTCCGAATTGAGGCCGGCCGCAAGCAGTGCCCGTTGGAGCCGAACCCGCGCAGGTGGCTCGACGCCCCAGTCATCGAGCCGCGGGTCGGCCAGCACTTCGTCTGTCGCGCCGCTCTCGACCAGCTTGCCGCCATCGACCACGAGGACGCGTGAGCTCAAGCGGGCGAGCAGGTCAGTGTCGTGTTCGGTGATCAGGAGGCCGGTTCCGGCCGCAGCCAGTTTTTTCAGTGCGTCGCCGACGAGTGCGCGACCTTCCGGATCGAGCTGGGCTACCGGCTCGTCGAGGACCAGGTGGCGTGGCCGCATGGCCAGCAGCCCGGCAATCGCTACGAGCTGCATCTGGCCGCCCGACAGGTGGCGCGGATCGCGCTCGCCCAAGTCGGTGATGCCGATCGCGGCCAGCGCTTCCTTCACGCGGCGGATCACGTCGGCGCGCGCCAGTCCCAGGTTGAGCGCCCCAAACGCGACTTCCTCGAAGACCGTGTCGGCGACCTGTGAAAGTTGCGTGGCCGGGTTCTGGAAGCTGATGCCAACCTGGGCCGCCAGCTCGTGCATGGGCTTGTCGGCCGTGTCAATGCCGTCGATCAGCACGCGACCCTTCAGCGTGCCGCCAATCGAGCGCGGCGCCAGCCCGCTCGCGACGAGGCAGATCGTCGTCTTGCCTGCCTCGCTCGCCCCGACCACGCCGACCACCTCGCCGTCGGCCAGCTCCAGGCTCACGTCGTGGAGCGACTCGCGCGTCGCGCCCGCGTACCGGTACGAGACGGACTCGAGGGTGAGCGCCATCTAGAC
>JARXKQ010000303.1 GCA_030271555.1 Chloroflexota bacterium
GGGCGAGCTCAGTCGGGCAGGTCGACGCACCAGCGCAGCGCGCTGCGGGTCTCGAGCCAGCCGGCCTCGTCGACCATGAGGTACGGACTCTCGAGGGTGATCACCTCGAGGTTCTGCTCGACGCCATACTTCGCGCCGAACGAGCCGGGCGTCGGATAGCCCATGTCGTGTTCCGCGGGATAGCCGCAGCGCTCGGCCATCTCGTTCGCGAGCTGCTCGGCGCAACCATCCCAGTTCACCATTCGATACGTCGCGTGCACGGTGATGATCCGGTGCGGCTTGACCTCTTCGATCAGCTTCACCAGCGCCCGGGTCTCCGGTTGATCCTCGGCCGCGTTGCCGGGGTTGTAGCCGGGACGCCGTGCCGTACCCCACGTCGCTGACGCGAAGTTGCGGTTGAGGTCGACGTCGTTCGCGTTGTTACGCGTCCCTGCCATCAGGCCATCGACGTTGACCACGGGAACGATCCAGGTCTCGCGCCCGGGCGGGCGTTCGATCAGCTCGTCGGCGAGGCGTTCGAGCATGAGCTGCGAGACCGGCTCGTCACCGTGGATCGCACCGAACAGCAGCGCGGGTGGCCGCGGCTTGGCGTACTCGGGAGGCAGGAAGCACACGGCCTCGATCGGCCGCCCGAGCACGGTGTGCCCGATCACGAGCTCTCGACGGGAGCTCACGACTATTCGAGCTGCTTGCCGAGCACGGTGGCTCCGCCGTAGCCGGTGATCGCCAGATACGCGACGCCAACACCACTCAGGCCGAACACTGCCGCCGCTTCGCCGCCGCCGCCACCGACGATCCACGACATCGCACCTTCGTACGGCGTGCTCGTGATGTTGCTCGGATCGCCGACGAGGAATAGAACCGCGGCGTGCATGAACAACGGATACAGGATCAACAACCACGCGATCATCTTTGCGCCGCCGCTCGCGGGCGCCGGGAGCCAGCAGAGGAGCGCGAGCACGGTGAGCGTGATCTGGCCGAGCATCAGGATCAGGATGATCTTGGCGGCGCCGGGCGCGTCGATGACCAGCTTGAACAGCTCGACCAGCGGCAGTGAACCGTTGACCGGCAACAGGAAGGGCAACAGGTAGGCGAGCGCGCCGAGCGTCGTGACGATCCGCGGCAGCGCGGCATCGCGGTATTCGTGACGAGCAAGCAGACCCATCGGCACCATGATCATGCCGATCGTCGAGACCAGCATCTGCCACGGCGGCGTACCCGCGATCAGAGTCGGGACGAACACACCGGCGAGGCCGAGCAGCAGCGCCATCGCACCGCGCGCTCCGGCAGCGAGCGGGATCGCCGCCATCACGACCGTCAACAGGCCGACGGCGGCGAGGATCAGCGGCGGGAGCTTGGCCGAGCCTTCGCCGTGGATGATCGCATCCCAGTTGAAGATCATCGGATCGGTGCGCAGCGGCGTGACGAACGCGGCGATCAGAAGGCCCCCCCAGATGAACATCATCAGCGGAAGGCTGTCCTTCCACGGCTCGATCGGGCGGCCGGCCCGCGCCGCGGTCTGCGACGCGAGGTAGGGCGGCGACGCCATCGGAGCGACGGGAGCGATCGGTGCTGCCATCGGCATCGGCATCGGCATCGGCAGCCGATTTGCCTCGTGGGTCGCGAGCGTCGCCGCGCTCGGAGGCGTGACGTTGAACTGACCCGCCTGCGGCGGAGCCGACTGCATGGGGCCACCCATGCTGGGACCCATACCCGGGCCACCGGAATTCGGCGGCGGGACAAACATCGTCGGGGCGTTCGCTGCCGAGGAGCCCATCGGCGGCGGTTGCGACGGAGGCTGGCGGGGCGCGCTGTACGGAGCGGAGCTCGGAACATTGGGCGGCGGCTCCGACGGCGCGCCCGAGCGAGGTGCTGCGGCAGCCGCGGCCTGGGCGCGGAGGGCCTCGATCTCCGGTCCGCCATACCCCATCACCGTCTTCGCGTTCGTCGGCTGCAACGCCGGCGACGGCGCCTGCTTCGCACCGCAGAACACACAGTGCAGCGCCGCGTCGGGCAGATCCTTGGTGCAGCTAGCGCATTTCTTCACGGGTGCCTCAGCTCCCGAATATAGGGCCGTAGGCGAGTGGGCTGCAAACCACCGATCGACCGATCGTGTACGGTACCGACATGGTCTCGCTCGGCGACGTGCGACGCAGTGCTGCCACGCTCTATTCCCAGGGCCAACACCTCGCCGCCCTCCGGCTCTATGATGCGATCGTCGCCGCCGCGCCACTCGACTACGACGCGAGAATCCGGCTCGCCGACTGCGCGCTCGCGATGGGCGATGCCGGCGCCGCCCGAGTGTATCGCGCCGTCGCTTGGTACTGCCTGAAGTCCGGACACCCGCTGGCCGCCTTGGTCTGCACGCGGGTGCTCGAGGCCCACGGCGCGGATGCGAGCGATCTGACCGCTGCGCTGGTCGTCAACTACGGGCTCGAGTCGGAGCTGTTGAAGAGGTCGGCGACCCGGATCAACTTGCCCGCCGACAGCTTGCCGATCAGCGTGCCCGATGTTCGTCAGCCGGCGCCCGACCACATCGTCACGCATGCACTCGCGCGCTCGGAGCACGCCACCGATACGTTCAAGGACTTCCCCGAGGCCGTG
>JARXKQ010000304.1 GCA_030271555.1 Chloroflexota bacterium
AACGCTGAGAAAACACGCGGTATTCCCGTCATTGCGCTGACGGCGCTGGCTATGCGCATGGCCATCCTGTCGCGGGCCGAGGGCAATCCCTTCTTCGTCGAGGAGGTCATCCGCATGCTCATCGGCCGGGGCGCCATCGTCCCGGAGGGCGATCACTGGACGGCGACTGAGGCGATTGGCCAGGTCGAGATACCAGACACCTTGCATGGCCTTCTCCTGGCACGCATCGACCAGCTGCCGGACAGCGCCAAGCGATCGCTCCGTGTTGCGGCGGTCATCGGGCGGCAGTTCCAGGTGCGCGTCCTGGAGCGAGTCCTGGAGGAGGCACCAGCATGACGACCGATCTGGCGCTCGACACACTCGAGGCACGCGGCCTGATCCGATTGGCCGCGGCACAGCCGGAGCTCGAATACCTGTTCCGCCACGCCCTGCTCCAGGACACCGCGTACGAGTCGCTGCTCAAGCAGGAGCGGCGCTCCCTTCACCAGGTCGTGGGCACGGCGCTCGAGGAGCTCTACCCCGATCGCGTGGGCGAGATGGCCGCGGTCCTGGCGCGCCACTTCGAGCAGGCGGGCGACACCGACAAGGCGATCGACTACCTGAAGCAGGCGGCCAAGTTCGCCATCGACCGCAACGCCATAACCGAGGCATACGAGCTCTACGGCCGAGCATCCGCGTTGCTGCCGCCATACGACGAGACAGCCCCGGCACAGGTCCGCCGACGGCGCATCGAGATCGAGCTGGGCCGAGCACAGGCCGGCTTCACCTTCCTGGGCGACGAGGAGCAGCATCAGATCCTGGCGCCGCTCGTGGCCCAGTCAGCCCAGCTGGGCGATCTCCGGCTCGAGGCCGATGTGCACCTGGCGGTCGCGCTCCAGCGCCAGCTTCATGGTGGACGGCCGGTTGACGATCCCGAGCTGGCACTCTCGCTCGATCGCGTCAACGAGATCGGCCGCGAGCTGAACGATCCGCTGATCGCCGCGCTCGCCACGTCCATCGTGGGTCTGTATGAGATCTTCAGCGGCCGGATGCTCGAAGGTGTTGCGCGACTCGAGGAGGTCCAGCCGCTGCTCGAGCAGAAACGGGACTTCGTGGGCTCATCGTTCGCGCTGGTAGCGCTGGCGATCGGCTACGCCCGACTAGGCGACTTCGACAAGGCCCAGGAATCGGTGCGCAAGTCGAAGGCCCTCGCGGAGCAGGGCGACGTGGTGGTTCGCGTGGATGCGCTGATCGGCGAATCGACGTTGCACTCGATCCGCGGCGACCTTGAGGCTGCCGTGCCGCTGGCGATGCAGTGCACCCAGCTGGCTGAGGCGGCCGGCGCGTCGGCGTGCGTCGTCGCGAGCAACTTCGTGCTGGGCGATGCTTACATGCGCCAGGGCCAGTTCGCGGCCGCCAAGATCGCCTTCGACCGATCCGAAGAGATCGCCCAGGTAACCGAGCAGCGCGTCTTCGCACCGTCGATCGCGGCGTACCTGCGCAGCCTCGGCGCGGCAATGGGCGACTTCGACGCCCACGGCCACACCTTCGACCAATCGATCGAAGAGGCACGCGACATCGGCGACTTGTTCGGTGAAGCGACCATCGTTTGGAAGCGCGCCGAGACGGAGGCCAAGAAGCCCGTCGCAGAGCGCGACGAGGCCAAGATGCTCGCCGATTACGCGACCGCGACGGCGTCGTTCGCAGACATGGGCGCGCGCCCATTCGTGGCGCGCATCGACCGCGAGTGGGGCCACGAGCTACTGGCCCTGGGGCGGCACGATGAAGGCAGAGCGAAGCTGACAGCGGCGCGCGACCTCATGGCCGAACTGGGCATTCAGCGCGAGGCCGACGAGCTGACCGCTGAACTGGCGGCCTAGGAGTTAGCGGCGGCCCTGCACCTGGCGGCGGAGGCGATCCGCGCCACCGGCGATGCCCGCCCCCACGGCACTGACGGTGCGCTTGGCGCGGTCCATTGCTGCCGCGGGGCCGCGCACGATGTCCTCGGCCGCCTCGATTGTGGCGCGCAGTGACTGCAGGCTGCCGTCCGCCTCGTCAAGAAGCGCGTCAACCCGCACGACGCGCGGCTGGAGCTCGGCCGACAGGCGGTCAATGTTGGTCGCGGCCTGACGCAGCTCCTTGAGCGTCGCGGGCAACTCGGTGTTGACGATGGTGAGCGCCTCGGCCGCTGAGCGCGAGACGCGCCGCACGTCGCGCGAGATGCGCCACAGGGAAATCGCCGCGATCAGCGCCGCCAGCGCAAGGAAGCCCAACGCGATACCGCCGGCGATGGCGAGCATCAGATTGACGTCATCGGCTGTCATCGATCAGCCCTGGTCGAGGCAATGACGCTGGCCCCGACGATGATCAGGATGCCCGCCCACGCCAGCAGCGACGCGTAGACAAGGCCGAAGTCACCGATTGCCAGCGGGTCGCCCAGCCGCGCCCCCAACGCCTGCCCGGCATAGGCGCCCAGGATCGCGGCCAGGCCCACGAACGCGAGGCGCAAACCGGCGGTGCCGCGGATTAGCAGGTAGATGCCGGTGTGGAACAGGCCGACCAATACCGACAGGATTGGCGCGGGCGCGATCTCAGGCATTGACGATCTCAGGCAC
>JARXKQ010000006.1 GCA_030271555.1 Chloroflexota bacterium
CCCGCCGCCTTGGCACTCACCACCAGGATGAGCCCCAGCACCAGCAGCCAGCGGGCGAGACGCTGCCAGGAGGCGTCCGGCGGCGACCACAGAAGGTCGCGCCGTCCAGGTCGCGTGAAGGCGCGCGCCTCCAAGGTCATGGACCGCTCTTCGACCTCGCTGATGGAGCCCAGCATCACCGGGCCCACGATGGGCACGATGCCGCGAATGCGCTTCAGAGCGCTGCCCTCCGTGTCGAGGCCACGGGCGCGTTGCGCGGCGATGATGGCCTGCGCCCGCTCGGCCATCGCCGGCACCGTCTGCACTGACGCGTTGGCGACAAACGCGAGCCGCGCCGGCACACCGCGTCGCTCAAGGTCCAGCACCAGCTCGCTGGGCTTGGTCGTGAGGTAGAAGAGAGTCACCGCACCTGAGATCGCGGCGATGCGGCACAGGATTTCGATGGCGAAACTCAGTCCCTCCGCGGTCGCGGTGATTGGGCCAAGACGGAAGATCACCGACTGGCCGCCGGGGTAGAAAAAGACGTTGACCAGCAGGGCGCTGATCGCGATCGGCAGGCTGAAGAGGACCGCGAACCGCAGCAGCTGACGCAGGACGCGGGCCAGAGCCGCCGGTACGAGCACCAGCCCGACGACGATCAACACCGTCCAGAAGACGCCGCCCAGGATGACGGCGGCGGCCGTCGTCACCAGGGCCAAGATCAGCTTCGTTAGCGGATTGAGCCGGTGGTACGCGCTCGGGCCGGGTCGACCCAGGTAGTCGGGCAGCGCGTCGGTTGGCGCAGTTGTCAGGCGCTCGCCTCGCCTGTTCCGGTGTTAACGAGTCGCTCGCCCTGCGGGAAGCGCGCCTTGGTGCGGACCGCCATGGCGCCCAGGATGATGTAGACGGTCAGGAAGGTGATGAGCTTGTCCACCGGATCTGACAGCAGCCCCTGCTGGAACGTGGCCGTCTGGATGTCAGATCCCGCCTGCCGGAACGCGGCGACCAGGAAGTCGGTGCCGGCGCCGGTCACACCGCTGAAGAGGTTGGCGGAGATGGGCGCGCTGATCAGCGCCGCGATGATGCCCGTCACGACACCCGCCACGACAACGTACGCGACCGTGAGATCGCGCCGCCTGATGAGCAGGTAGAAGAAGCCGACCACGGCCGCTACGGCCAAAACGACGATGGCCCAACCCAGGACGACAAAGAGCGGATCCGTGTTGGCGGGGTTGAAGATCGTCACGCCCGCGTCGCCGTAGAAACGCGAGTAGGTGTACCAAACCATGACGCCGATGATGGCGAGGGCGATGCCGCCGCCGATGAGCAGCGTTGGCATGTCAGAGTGCGGCCGCGGACGCAACCAGCCAATCCGACTGAACAGCCCAGCCAGCAGGCCAATGACCACCGCGACGACGGCGAACGCACCACTGATGTCGCTGTGAAAAGGCGGCGGAACCGCGTAGCTCCACAGCACGTTCGACAGCAGGCCGGTCAGCGCACCCGGGATTGGCCCGGCCACTGCACCCACGAGGATCGTGCCGATCGAGTCGAGGTAGACGGGGATCTTGAGCGCCGCGCCGACTGCCTGACCCAGGATGATGTTGAAGGCGATGGCGATCGGCATAAGCACGAGCGTCCGCGTATCGAACTGGCTGGTGATCGAGGTGAACCGCCGGGTTTGCGAGTACTCGATCGCCGCGTATACGACGAACGCGACGATGAACGCTGCGAGTGTCAGGTAGACCCACGACGCACTTTGGGCCACGGTATCGCCGCCGAAGTTCAATAAAACGATGCCAGCCACTGCGACCGCGACAAAGGCGATCGTCGCTCCGGCCAGACGCACGAGATTTGCGGTCACTGAACGCTCCTCATATTCCGACCCTCACCCCTACCGAACGCCAGATTGCCACTACATGATGCGCGCCGCCAGCCCCCCGACGCGCTCGACGAACCTCGCAAAGAAAGTCTCGATGTCCGCTGAGACCCCGATTTCCAGGTTTGGCGGTCGATTCCAGACGCGCCGCCAGTCGGTCACGGTCTCGCCGCTCGTCAGCTTCCCGTCGAGCTCCACCTGGACTGCGAGTGCCTCCGTCTTTAGCAGCGCCGGGTCGAGCGCACTCGCAACCGCGAGTGGATCGTGGATGAAGGCGCCGTAGAAGCCGTCGTAACGGCTGTGGAACTCCATGTAGAACCGCAGTGCATCGTCAATGAACTGGAGAACCCGGTTGGCCTGGGGGTTGCCAGCCGTGGCGTGGAGCTGGGCGAGATGGTCGGGCATGAACTTTGCGTGCTCGGTCACGTCGAGCCCAAGAACGACCGGCCGACCCACCCCTTCTGCCGATTCCCACGCGGACAGGACTGTCTGCATGGCTTCAGGGTCGCAGGCGGTGTTCCATTCGCTGGTCGGTGCCGTGTTGCCCGGTGAGCGGTAGGAGCCGGCCATCATCACCAGGTTCTTGAGGAGTCGTGGGAGTTGTGGCTCGCGCTCGAGCGCGACCGCGAGGTTGGTCACCGGCGCGAGGGTGATGAGCGTCACCTCACCCGGGGCGCGGCGGGCTACGTCGACGATCAGATCGGCCGAGTGGCGCGGGCTTACGGCGCGCGACGGCGGCGGCAGCGTGGCGTAGCCGATGCCCTGGGGGCCGTGCGTCTCTGGCGCGGTCATGAGCGGCCGGGTGAGTGGCACGCGGCGTCCCAGCGTCACCTCGATGTCCGGCCCGCCGGCGAGGTCCAGCAATGCAAGAGTGTTCTCAGCGACTTGTGCCGCCTCGACGTTGCCGCTCGTGCAGGTCACGCCGAGCAGCTCGGCCTCTGGCGAGGCGAGCACGTACAACAGCGCTAGGGCGTCGTCGATGCCGGTGTCGACGTCGATGATCAGCTTCATCGTTCATGCCGCAGACTACGGCCATGGCAGCACAGACAGAGCCCACGCTTGCGCAGCGCGTCCGATTCGCGGTCTTCCAGCATTTCATCGACACTGGCGAGCCGCCGCTGGTCGAGGGACTGATGACCGACTTCGGCCTGTCGCGCGCTGAGACAGGTGCCGTCCTGCGCGATCTGGCCGAGACGCGCGGCGTGGCCGTCGTCAAGGGCACGTCGCGCATCTTGATGGCGTGGCCGTTCAGTGCCATCGCGACGCCCTTCAGGGTCACTGCCCGCGGCCGCAACTACTACGCCAACTGCTCCTGGGACGCGATCGCCTTCCACGCGATGCTCGGCAACGAGCCGGTGCACGTCGACTCGTTTTGCCACTTCTGCGCCGCACCCATCGCCCTCGAGTTTGCCGACGGCCGCGCCACCAAAGTCGAGCCAGCGGCGACAATCGTCTATCTGGCGCTTCGCCCGACTCAATGGTGGGAGGACATCATCCTGACCTGCTCCAACACGATGGTCTTCTTCTGCTCGGCTGAGCACCGGGACGCGTCCGGCCTCGTCGACGCCGGCAATCCGGGCGCCTCGCTCACGCCCCAACAGGCGCACGACCTTGGCGTGCCGATCTATGCCGACCGGATGAAGATCGACTACGTCCGACCCGGCCGCGACGCGCTCAACGCCCACTTCGCTGCAGTGGGCCTGACCGGCCCGTACTGGCAGATCTGACGTGATGGCCGGTCAGTCGTTCGTCGCCATCATCGTTGGCAGCCGCTCCGACCTCGAGGTCGTGCAGAAGGCTGCGGACACACTCACCGCGCTGGGCGTCCAGAACGAGCTGCGCGTCATCTCCGCCCACCGCGCGCCCGACCTCCTTGAGTCGTACATCGCCGGCGCGCTGAGCCGGGGTGCCAAGGTGTTCATCTGTGCCGCCGGCCTGGCCGCGCATCTTCCCGGAGTCGTGGCGTCCAAGACGACCAACCCGGTGATCGGTTTGCCCATGCCGGGCAATCTGGCCGGCGGCCTCGACGCGCTGCTGTCGATCGTGCAGATGCCCAAGGGCGTGCCGGTGGCGACGGTCGGCGTGGGTCAGGCGGAGAACGCGGCGCTCCTCGCAGCGCAGATGCTTGGACTGTCAGATCCCGCCATTGCCAAGGCCGTCGTCGACCACCGTGCCGCGGCCCGCAGGCAGATCGAGGACGACCCGACCAACCAGGCTTGAGTTCAGATCAGACCCAGCCCCTGGGCAACGAGCAGCACTCCGAAAACCACGAACGAGCCAGCGGCAAAGATCTTGATGGCTCGTTCGGGCATCCGCGTCCCAAGGAGCGCGCCGATGGCGATCGCGATCGCGTCCGCCAGGACCATGCCCGCGGTCGAGCCGAGCCAGGTTCCCCAGGGCTCCTCCGTCGTGGCCAGAGTGATCGTGGCGAGCATCGTCTTGTCGCCCAGCTCGGCCAGGAAGAAGGCAACGCCCACCGTCAGCAGTGCCCACCGTCCCGTCCGTTTGGCGCGACCCTCATCGCTCTCCCCAAGCTTGTCGCCACGCACCGTCCACGCGGCGAACGCAAAGAAGGCCAATCCGGCCACGAATTGGATAAGCGCCGTGGGCAAGGCCAGCGCAAATGCCGCACCCAGCAGGACCGATCCCGCGTGCACCAGAAGGGTCGCCACGGTCACGGCGGCGAGGACCGTCACAGCCTTGTAGCGCGCGGCAAAGGCGAGCGCCATAAGCTGGCTCTTGTCGCCCAGCTCGGCGAGGAGAATGACTCCGAACGAGAGGAAGAACGCGTTCATTCGATTTCCATGCGCTACATAGACTCGCGCAATGGATCTGGATCGGCAGGAACTGCCACCGCCGCGCGCCAATGAACCGCCGCAACGCGTGCCCGAGCTCCACCCCCCGCTGCTGGGCGACTGGTTCATCTACCTCTCGGTCATCGTCCTGTTCTGTGGCGTCATCGGCATCACGGCGCTGGAAGTGGGCAATCCGCTCCGGTCGCCCATCGTGAGCTTCCCAGCCATCCTTGGCGCCGCGCTCCTCGCGTTTGTGAGTGCAGACGCGGCCGTCCGAACCTGGCGCTCGGCCTTCGCCTGGCTGCCCATCTCGCGCACCCGCGCAGCGCAGCGCGCGGTGTGGACGGTCGTCCTCGCGTGCATTGCGCTGGGCAGCGTTGGGCTGATCGCGTACCTGGTGGTCGGGTGACCCTGCCCGGGCCGCCCGGCGTCCCGCCGTGGCTTGCCGCGCTCCTCAACTACTGCTCGCGCTGCGGCGCGCCACTGGCACACGGGCCCATCCCCAACGAAACCCGGGACCGGCTCGCGTGCCAAAACTGCGGCTTCATCGCCTACGTGAACCCGCGCCTCGTCGTCAGCACCCTGCCGGTCACCCCCGACGGCCGCCTCGTCCTGATTCGTCGTGGCATCGAGCCCGGCTACGGCCTTTGGGCGCAGCCGGGCGGCTTCCTGGAGATCGACGAGACGGCCCACGAAGGCGCCATCCGCGAAACGCTCGAGGAGACGGGCTACGAGGTGGAGCCAACAGATGTGGTCGGCGTCTACACGCGGCCGCAGGCAGCCGTCGTTGTGATTGCCTGGGCAGCGCGGGTAGTCGGTGGCCAGCCCGCCACCTCGGAAGAGACGCTGGAAGTCAGGGCCTACGCGCCGGACGAGATCCCGTGGGCGGAACTTGCCTTCGCCACGACGACCTGGGCAATCCGCGATTGGGTCCGACTAAGACACCCGACTGTGGGCCATCCACCGGCGACCGACGACCACGCCAGATGGCCGGGAGGGTCCGCCTAGAGAGTCGCGATGTTGCTGAAGCCGCCGACGAGACCGGCCGCGACTCCGAATGTCAGCAACACCATCGCCATTCGCCTGCGCTTAGGCGCGAGAAACACCGCGAGCACCGCGGCGAAGGCGACGGTCGCCAGCTTGGCCAGAGTCACACCCGGAACGCCGGTTTCCTCGAAGAGCGTCACCACGATCGGGTTGGCCTCGGCCCCCAGGCCGTGGCGCGCGATCATGACCAGGAACGACGCCCAATCGAAAACGTGAGCCAGCGCGAGAACGCCGAGGGCAAGGGGCAGCGGCATAGGACTATGGTCCTAGTTGGGTACTAGTACTGTCTAGGGGTCGGGGCCTCTCTTCGGTGCGCAGCAGCACCGCGGCCAAGAATTCAGCCCAGGTCTACGAAGACGTTCTTGGTCTGCGTGTACTCGTCGAGCGCGCCCATGCCCAGCTCGCGCCCCAGGCCGGACATCTTGTAACCGCCGAACGGCGCTTCGGTGTGGATCGTCTCGTTGCTGTTGACGCTGATCGTGCCCGAACGAATGCCCTTGGCGACGCGGATTGCGCGGCCGATGTCCCGCGTCCAGACGCTGCCCGCCAGCCCGTAGGGCGTAGCGTTGGCAAGGCGGACCGCCTCCTCTTCCGAGTCGAACGGGATCACGCCGACGACCGGGCCGAAGATCTCCTCGCGGATGAAGCGCATGTTTGCGTTCGCGCCGTTGAGGATGGTCGGCATCAGGAACGCGCCGCCCGCCAGTGCGGCGTCGCTGGGTGGAACCCCGCCGGTCACGAGCGTGGCGCCCTCTTCCTGCGCCGAAGCGACGAACTCCATGACCCGCTCGCGCTGACGCTGGTGAACGAGGCTGCCAACTTGCGTCTTGTCGTCGGCCGGATCACCGACCACCAGCTTGTTGGTCTGCTCCGCGATCAGCTGCACCACGCGCTCATGGACTGACCGCTCGACCAGGATGCGGCTGCGCGCCGTGCAGTTCTGGCCGGCGTTGTCGAAAACGCTGTTGGGCATGGCCGCCGCGAACTTCTCGAGGTCCGCGTCGGCAAATACGACATTGGGCGACTTGCCACCCAGCTCCAACGAGATGCGCTTCACGTTGTTCGCCGCGAGCCGCATGATCTCCTGGCCCGTCCTGGTCTCGCCGGTAAAGGCGACCTTGCCGACTCCCGGGTGCGCGGCCAACGCGGCGCCGGCCGTGCCGCCGGGTCCGGTGACGACATTCACGACGCCCGGCGGGAAGCCTGCCTCCAGGGCGATCTCGGCCAGTCGTATGGCTGACAGCGGCGTCCATGACGCGGGTTTGAGCACGCACGTGTTGCCGGTGGCGAGCGCAGGGCCAAGCTTCCATGCAGCCATGTTCTGGGGGAAGTTCCAGGGCACGATCAGGCCGACCACCCCGATTGGCTCGCGCAGCGTGAAGTCGAAGCCCGGGATCGAAGTGGGGATCGTGTTGCCGAAGTGCTTGTTCGCGGCGCCGGCGTAGTACTCGAGCACAAGACTCACCGCGAAGCTTTCGCCGCGCGACGCGACGATTGGCTTGCCGACGTTCTCACGGTCGATCTGGGCCAGCTCCTCGTTGGCCTTCTTGACCAGGTCGGCGAATTTCTGGAGAGTGCGGCCGCGCTTCGACGCGGACCACTTCGAATACGGCCCCTCGAACGCTTTCTGCGCCGCTTCGACCGCGCGGTCGACGTCGGCCTTGCCGCCAAGGGGGACGTTGGCGATGACCTCGCCCGTGGCCGGATTCAGGACCTCAAAGGTCTGGCCGTCGAGCGCGTCGACCTGCTCGCCCACGATGAGCATCTTGGCCTGCCGCGGCGTCGCGGCCACAGTTGCGTCGCTCAATAGATCCGGCGCGTGTCGTCCGACACGTGCAGCGCGAACGCTTCGTCGGGGATGCGCTCGTCAAGGCTGACCGTCACGGCTTCCGCGTGACGGGTCATGGCTTCGGCGACGTGTTCGGCGATCAGAACGATCATGCCCGTCTGGAGGTCAACGCCCACCTCGAGCCAGTGGTCGGGTCGGTCGGTCAAAACATGGCTCGTTCGTGGGTGGTCGCAGCGCAGCAACGCCGCTTCGCGGCCGTTGGCCATCTGTTGGGTTCCGCGGCGATACACGGCACCCGTCATGAGGACGTTGTGGCAGAAGCCGCGCGGATGGACGAACGTGTCCGCGAGCGACTCTGCGGGGAGCGTCGTCACGGGCACGTAGATGCGCGACCACGGCGGCAGGTCGGGCGACTCGGCGCCAACCGGTCGCCCGGGCATCCGGCGTTCCGTCATCGTGTTGCCCGTGGCGTCGTAGGTATGGACCTTCTCGCCGTCCGCGACCCAGACGTCGTAGTTGCGGTCAATGCCCGTTCCGCGGCTGCTCACGACCTTGGCATGGCCCGGGTGGCGTAGCCAGACGTCGTGCGTCTCAACCTCGTCGCCGTTCGCCGTCACGCGCTTGTCGACGATGCGCATGCGCAGTGAATCGAAGCGCAGCTCGGCCTCCGCCATGAAGTCGAAAAGCTCGGCGAGCTCAGGCTGAGTCGCGACGGGCAACGCGGGCTGCTCGGCCGGTCGCAGCTGGGGCAGGTTGGTGGCCGGTGGAGCGTCGTGCATCGGCGGCGATTGTAGAGCCGCTCTTACACTTGAACCGATGAATACCACCCGAAGGGAAACGGATCCGCTCGGTCCGCTCGACGTTCCAGCCGACGCTTATTACGGCGTCCAGACCCAGCGCGCGATCATCAACTTCCCGATCAGCGGTCGTCTGCCCGACTACGCGCTGGTTGCCGCCGCCGTGAACGTCAAGAAGGCCGCCGCCCGGGCCAACCGCCAGACCGGCCGCCTACCGGAGAACATCGCCGCGGCGATCATCCAGGCCGCGGACGAGATCCTGGGTCTGCGCGAGAGCGACCTCCGACAGACCCTGATCGCCAACTTCCGCGTGGATCCCTTCCAGGCGGGCGCCGGGGTGAGTCACAACATGAACACCAACGAGGTGCTCGCCAACCGGGCGATCGAGATCCTCTTCGCGGGCGGTGTCGGCAGCGGGCAGCGCGGCGATTACTCGGTGGTGAACCCCAACGACCACGTGAACATGGCGCAGTCCACGAATGACGTCTTCCCCACGTCGATGCGCGTCGCGACGCTCACCAAGGTGCGTGACTTCCTGCCCGTTCTCGACGAGCTGGGTGAGACGTTCGATGAGCGCGGCCGCGCTTTCGATCACGTGCTGAAGTCGGGCAGGACGCACATGCAGGACGCGGTCCCGATCAGGCTGGGCCAGGAGTTCGCCGCCTATGCGCTGACCGTGCGCCGCGCGCGCGCCCGGATCGCGGACGCGGCCGACCTGCTGCTGGAGCAGAACATCGGCGCGACGGCAGTCGGCACGGGCCTTAATGCAGAACCCGAGTACATCACGCTCGTCGTCCAGAACCTCGCCGAGCAGACCGGCTTCTCGTTGCGCACCGCCGAGCACCTGGTCCATGCGACGCAATCAATGGCACCCATGCTTGCGGTCTCAGCGGCATTGCGCGGCCTCGCGGTTGATCTCGCGAAGATCGCCGAGGACCTGCTGCTCATGTCGTCGGGGCCGCGGACTGGTTTCGCGGAGATCAAGTTGCCGGCGCGCCAGCCGGGCTCGTCGATCATGCCCGGCAAGGTCAACCCGGTCATGGTCGAGAACCTATCGATGATCTGCTACCACGTCATTGGGCTGGACACGGCCGTGGCCTGGGCTACGTCGCGCGGCCAGCTGGAGCTCAACGTGATGATGCCGATCATCGCCCACGACGTGCTCGAGTCACTGACCATCCTCACGACCGGTTGTCGCCAGTTCGCGCGCGAGTGTGTCGCCGGTATCGAGGCGGACGAGGCGCGCGCCGCGTGGCTGCTCGAGCAGTCGAGCGCCATGGCCACGCCGCTCGCGCCGTACATCGGCTACGCCCTCGCGGCGGACATCGCCAAGGAAGCGGTAAAGACCGGCAAGACCATCCGCCAGCTCGTCATCGAGAAGGGCGTCTTCACTGAGTCCGAGGTCAACGCCATCCTCGACCCGCACGAACTGACCGAGCCGGGCGTCGCCGGCGGCTTCAAGTACGAGCCCAAGATGCCGGAGGGCTACAAACGGCCGACTGGACCGGTCGGTGGCGGAGGCTGACCCGCCCTTCCGCCAGGAGGACACCCGTGCGACGTATGACACCGTCGCCCGGCGGTACGCCGACGAGATCGCCGACGAACTCAATGACAAGCCGTTCGACCGCGACTTCCTTGATCGTTTTGCGGTGCGCATGGCGGGCCAGGGCCACGTCGTCGAGCTTGGCGCCGGGCCGGGCCACGTGGCCGCCTACCTCGCCGCCCGCGGGGTCGATGTTTCGGCGCTTGACCTGTCGAGCGCGATGGTCGACGAAGCAAAGCGGCTGTTTCCGGAGCTCCAGGCGGTAGTCGGTGACATGCTCGACCTGCCTTACGCGAACGGGTCGCTCGCCGGGGTCGTCGCGTTCTACTCGATCATCCATTTCGACGACGAACAGCTGGCGTGCGCCTTCGACGAGATGACGCGCGTGCTGCGCACCGGCGGCTACGCGGCGCTCGCCTTCCACGTCGGCGACAAGGCGATCCACCGCGAGCAGTGGTGGGACATGCCCGTCGTTCTCGACTCGCGCTTCGTGCCGGTCGACCTGGTCACCCGGCTGCTGGAGAAGTCCGGGCTCGAAGTCATCTCGGTCGAGGAGCGCGAGCCATACGCGCCCGAGGTCGAATACCAGAGCCGCCGCGCGTACATCGTCGCCCGCGAGCCACTGGACGTCTGAGACCCCTTGAGCACGGTCAGCGAGCTACCGCCGTTCGAGCTCGGCTACGCTCGTACGCCGCTGCGCAAGAAGCTGGTCGATGCCGTCTTGCGCGGCGAAAAGATCGCGACCGCCGGCCTGGCAGCAGATCACGTTCCGCACACGAGCGACCCGCTGCCGAAAGTGGGAGATAAGTGGCAGTTGCTTGACTATGACGACAAGCCGGTGGCGATCGTCGAGACGACCGCGGTCAGCGTCGTGCCCTGCGGGGAGGTTGAACTGCAGTTCGCCCGTGATGAGGGCGAGGGCTTCGAGTCGGTCGCCGATTGGCGCGCGGCTCACGAGCGCTTTTGGTCAGACAAGGACATCACTGACGAGACGCTCATCCTGTGCGAGTACTTCCGCGTCGTGGATCGACTCGATGGCTGATGGGTTTGTCAGGCGCGACCGGGTGGCGCGCGAGGCGGAAGAAGAGCGGCTGGCCCCGGCGGCGTCGCGATCGAAGAACAGCCGCGGACGGGTGCGGCCGGAAGAGGCCGACGAGTTCCGGACGGCCTTCGAACGGGATCGCGACCGGATCCTGCACTCCAAGGCGTTCCGGCGGCTTAAGCACAAGACGCAGGTCTTCATCAATCCCGACGGCGACCACTTCCTGACGCGCTTGACGCACACGCTCCAGGTGACGCAGATCTCGCGCGCCCTGGCGGCCGCGCTATCCCTGAACGAGGCGCTGGCAGAGGCGATCGCGTTGGGCCACGACGTGGGCCATTCGCCATTCGGACACACGGGCGAGACCGCCCTTTCGCCGTACGTCACGACAGGGGAGTGGCACCACGCGGCCCAAAGCGTGCGCGTCCTGGACACGCTCGAGGACCTGAACCTGACCTGGGAGGTGCGCGACGGCATTCGGGCTCACTCTTGGAAGGTGGAGCCACCGCCGGCAACGCCGGAAGGGATGACGGTCCGCTACGGCGACCGCATCGCGTACCTGACCCATGACGCGCTCGATGCGATGCGCGCCGGCGTGCTGGCCACGACCGACTTCCCGCCCGCTGCACTGCAACGCTTTGGTGAGCCCGGCCGGCTGTGGATCGAGGAGATGATCAACGCGGTGATCGACAACAGCCTCGCGACGGGCGAGCTCGCGATGGACGCGCCCACCCTCGCGGTGATGAACGAGCTGCGCGACTTCATGTTCGAGCGCGTCTACATGTCCGCCGAGCAGCGGCGCCACAACGAAGCCGCGGAGATGCTCATCCGGCGGCTGATCGACTACCACCTCGAGCATCCGGACGAGATCCCTGACTCCTACCGCGACACCGATGCCGACCTGACCACCCAAGTCGTCGATTACGTTGCCGGGATGACCGACCGGTTCGCCCAACAGACCCACGACCGACTCTTCGGCTTGCAGGCGTGAGAATGGTCGTATGAGCGACCTGAAACTTGGGATCCTGCTGTGGAATCAAGCGACCGACTGGCCGGCGTACGAAGCAGCGGCGCGCAAAGTCGACGAGCTGGGCTACGACCACCTGTGGGCGTGGGACCACCTGCACGCGATCTTCGGTGAGCCGCAACAGGACTTCTTCGAGGGCTGGCTGAGCCTTGCCGCGTGGGCGAAGGTGACGAGGTCGGTCAGGCTGGGGCTGTTGGTCGGTGCCGTCACCTTTCGCAACCCGGGGCTGGTCGCGAAGCTCGCGACGACGCTCGATCACATAAGCGGTGGCCGCGCCATCCTGGGCCTGGGCGGGGCGTGGTTCGAGTACGAGCACACCGCCCACGGGATCGACTTTGGTGCCAGCCCGGGAACGCGGCTGACTTGGCTGGACGAGGCGGTCGGCGACATCCGCCGGTTGCTCGACGGAGAGACAGTAACGTCACCGGAAGGCGGCCACTTCAACCTGAGCGAGCTTGGCCAGGAGCCGCTGCCCATCCAGAAGCGGCTGCCGATCATGATCGGTGGGTCAGGCGAGAAGAAAACGCTCCGCACCATTGCCAAGTACGCCGACATGTGGAACGGCATGGGCCCGACCGAGAAGATGGCCCACAAGGTCGAGGTGCTGAAGGAACACTGCGCGGCGGTGGGGCGCGACCCCAATGAGATCGAGTTCACGCTGGGCTGCAAGCCGATCATCCGCGACACGGAGGCAGCGGCGCGCAAGGTTTGGGGCGAACTCATGGCGCACAACCAGACGCCGATGAGCGACGTCGAGGATGACTCAACCTTCTGGCCGGGTACGCCGCAGCAGATTGCGGACCGGCTGCTCGAGGTCAAGCCGCTGGGCTTCAACACGGCGATCGCCGAAATCCCAGCGCCGTTCGACCCAGAGACGCTCGAGCGCTTCATTGGTGAGGTGAAGCCGCTCGTCGACCGCGGCTAGCCGCGGCTAGGCGTTGCGCGGTTAGGGCAGACCGGTACCGGCGGCGAGGCGCGACACGGCGGTGCCGCCGAAGCTCTCGATCCAGCCGTCGCCCAGCAGGCCCTCGGCAACGAAGATGCCGCTCATGTCGGGCGGCGTGAACGTGCCCAGCACTGAACCGTCGTTCGCGTCGAGCACGTACACGTCTCCACTGCCCTCATTGGCGACCCAGTAGTTGTCGCCCACGAATCCGGGGTCGCGCGGCGTGAGGCCAACTGTTGTCGTAGTGATGACCTGCGCCGTGGCCTGATCGATGAGGCCTGCCGCGAGACGATCGAATGGCGCGGCCGCCTCCGCCGCCAGTCGGGCGTCAAACGCCATAAAGGAGCACCGGTCACCCTCAGGCGCCACCACCACTCGGCGATACATGGAGCCTGGCGCGTACATCACCGCGCGCCTCGAATCGGCAACCAGCGGACGGTGTTCGACCTGATGAATCATCACCGCGGATCCCGGGAACGCGATCAGCGCAACCCCATCGCTGATCCTTGCCTCGCGCCGCCATTCAGGGTCGTCGGCAGGCAGGTTCAACTCGCCGAACCAGACATCCGGCGACTGAAACGTGATCTGCTGCCGCGCGCGCATCGGCGCATCGTGCCACGTCGCGGCTCTCCGGCCTAGACTCCTGCGCGGATGGCCGAAACAACCCCCGCGACCGACTCAACCGACACAGCCGACTCAGCCGGTACAGCCGACTCCTCCGCTGCGGGCGCCCTCAACGAAGGCGGAGTTGAAGCGGCCGATTACCGCGAGGTCCTGACGCGCTTCGCGACCGGGGTCACCGTCGTCACGACGATCGAGGAAACCGCGGACGGTTCGCTGCCGTGGGGCACGACGGTCAACTCGTTCACCGGCATCTCGCTCAATCCGCCACTGGTGATGGTGTCGATCGGCCACGAGCGCTCGATCCGGCCCATCATCGAGCGCACCGGCCGCTTTGGCGTGAACATCCTGGGCGAGGACTCGCAGGCAATTTCGGACTGCTTCGCCGGTGCGCCGTCGCCGCTGCCGCGCTCGGCGTTCTGCAACGCCCCTTATCTGTTGGGCCAAGCCGGTCTGCCGGTGCTCGACGCGGCCGTGGCGTATCTCGCGTGCGACGTCGAGCAGGTGATCGAAGCAGGTGACCACACGATGTATCTGGGCAAGGTGGTCGAGACTGGC
>JARXKQ010000007.1 GCA_030271555.1 Chloroflexota bacterium
GTGCCTCCATCGTTTGGTGCGGTCTTGGTGGAAGGTTAAGGATTTCCTGCGGGAAGGCCTCCGCCACGTACTCGAGCAGGTCCTGCTGGCGCAACATGCCGACGACCTGGCCGGCGCTGTCCACCAGCGGCAGGTTGCGGTAATGGCCGCCCTCCATCGCGACCATCGCATCAAGCAGGGTCGCGTCGGCGTCGAGCGAGTGCGGGTCAGGTGTCATGAAGTCGCGCACGGGTCGCGTGCCGTCAACGTCCTTGCCAAAGATGCGGGTAAGGACGTCACGCTCGGTGAGAATGCCGGCCAGACGACCGGCTTTGAGGATCAACAGAGCATCGCCGCCGCCACTGCGCATCTGGGCGAGCGCCTGGTCGAGCGGCATATCCGGAGCAACGCTGACCGGCGCATGCTGGGCCACGCTGCGCACCCTTTCGTTGCGCAGGTCAAGCCGGCTCATGCCGGCCGATGTGTCGCCGACGCTTTTGGTCTGTGCGGTGCCGTCCACGCGGCGAGTGCGCCTCCAGGTGAGTGTGCCGCCTCGAGCGTGGTGGGGCTGCTCGCAGGTGGACTTCGATTTTACTCTCACCGCCACGCGCCCCAGCCGCGACGTCCGGTTGGCCCCAATCTCGACGGCCATTCGGCCCGCGTGCAGGCTCCGGCTGCTTCTCTTAGCCCGCTTCTCTAGATGGATGTAAGGCTCGCGACCTGCGCCGGTTAAGGCGCCTGTCGCGTCGAGCACCGCACGATGTGAAGCACGGATCGGTCTGCCGTGTCTTGACCGCCGTGAGTAAGGGAGGAGTCACAGCATGGGTAACGAGCAGCAGAACGAAGGACGCATGGAGCAGGCCCGAGGCACCATCAAGGAAGCGGTCGGTGACGCGACCAACAACGAGCGCATGCAGCGCGAAGGCGAGTACGACAAGGCCAAGGGCAACATCCGCGAGGGCGTCGGCGATCTCCGCGAGGGCGTCGACAAGGCGGCCAAGGACGCCGAGCGCAAGGTCGAGGACTGGCAGCGCGACGGGTAGTCGCCGCCGAATGACTTAGCCCGGTTGACCTACGCTACTCCGGCGAGCCTTCGAGCGCTTGCGCGAGGGTGCCCGCAGCCCGTACCTGCGGCAGTTTTGTCAGGGCATCGGTGACGTCACCGGGCGAAGCCAGGACAACCCAGCCGCGCCGCGCGCCGGTTTCATCGGCGGCACGCGCGTTGGGCCAGAAGACATGCAAGTCGGCCAGCCCGGGGTCCTTCGCCAAGAGCGGCAGGATGAGTGCCTTGCCTGGGCCGTAGTCGTCATAGAAATAGCCGTCATCACCGTCGACGCGGAAGTCATCGATGAGTGCCACGAAACTCGTCCAGCCGCGCCGCACGACCGCGAGCTCGTCGAGCAGCGGCAGGTCATGCAACCAGTGCGCGTCGAGGTAGAAGAAGACCGGCTCGGCGTGCCACGCGGGATCGACGCGCAGTTGCTCCAGCACCGCCGGTGACTTGCCCAGGAACTGGTGCACCTGGGGCAGCTTCGATAGCCGGCCCTGGGCGAAGCGGTAGTAGGACGGATTGACCTCGATCGTGGCAATCGGTGCCCCCGTAAGCGTGCTCAGGTGGCGCGTCGTCAGGGCGCGATACGTGCCGGTCTCGATCACCGTCCCAAAGGGGATCGCCGCGAACATCGCCCCGACCGCCGCGGTCCGCTGACGCATGCCGTTGAACGGGCCGGTGATGCCCAGCGTGAGCGGCGCCGGGAGCCGCTGCAGATGTCCACCAACTGAGGCCGGTACGTGTTCGAAAAGCCGCCGCACGAAGTGCGCGACGCGGGCGCGTGGCCCACGGGTGGCGCTCCGGTCAGGTGTGGTGGTCACGCCGCCGGATACTACCGTGCCGCGCCGCGCGACCCCGCCGGCGCTGGCGCGCGGCCGGTTGAGCGGCTAGGCTCACCGCTCGTTCGCGGGCACGGGCCGCGTCGACGGTCATCGCGAGGGGATTTCGAATGTTCGGTTCAATCGGCCGCAGCCGTCCCAAGCGCTGATCGCGGGCGTGGCCGGTGAACGTTGTCTTCCTATCGCCGCACTTTCCGCCTAACTGGTTCCGTTTCGCGGTTGCCCTGCGCGGGGTGGGGGCGACTGTCCTGGGCATCGCGGACCTGAACTACGAGCAGCTCAACCCGGAGCTGCGCGATGCGTTGGATGACTACTACCGCGTCGACGACCTGGGCGATTACGAGCAGCTCACCCGCGCGCTGGGCTATTTCATCCATCGCCACGGCCGCATTGACCGCATCGATTCGCTCAACGAGCACTGGCTCGAGACAGAAGCCGCGCTACGGACCGACTTCAATATTCCGGGCATCAACTCGGCGACGATCGGGGCCATCAAGCGCAAATCGGTCATGAAGCAGCGCTTCATCGACGCGGGTCTCGCGCCGGGTCGGGGCCGGATTTGTCCGGACGAGGCCGATCTGCGCCAGTTCATCGCCGAGGTCGGCCTACCGGTGGTAGCCAAGCCAGACGTGGGCGTCGGTGCCGCGCGCACTTACAAGATCGAGAACGAAGCCGAGCTCGAGGCCTACCTGGCCGACCAGCCGTCGACCGACTACATCGTCGAGGAGTTCGTCCGCGGCGAGCTGCTCACCTACGACGGCCTGGCCGGACGTGACGGCGAGATCGTCTTCGACTCCTCGTTCCAGTACTCGAGGGGCGTGATGGAAGTCGTAAATGCGCAGCTCGACATCTACTACTGGATGCCGCGCGCCATCCCGGCTGACGTCCAAGAGGTGGGTCGCGCGATGGCGCGCGCCTTCGATCTGCGCGAGCGCCCGTTTCACTTCGAGATCTTCCGCACGCCGTCCGGCGCGCTCGTGCCGCTCGAGGTCAATATGCGCCCGCCCGGCGGCTGGACGGTCGACATGTGGAACTACTCGAACGACTTCGACTTCTACCACGAGTGGGCGAGCATCCTGGTTGATGGCGTGTTCGACGCAGAGATCGCGCGCCCATACAACGTGCTGTACGCCTCGCGCCGCGACGGCCGGCCGTACGTCATGACGCACGACGAGGTCCTGGCCGATTTAGGCGACCTGATCGTCCACGAGTCGCGCATGGAGCGCGTGCTGGCGAGCGCGATGGGTGACCACGGCTACGTCCTGCGCAATCCTGAGCTCGAGCCGCTGATCGACGCGGCCAGGCGACTCCAGGCGCTGCAGGCCGCGGAGTAGGCACAGAAATGCGAGTTGAGCACCGACGGTGGTTCAGCGGCAACCTGGGCCACGACATGGAGCTGATGCTCTTCGGCCACGGCGGCAAGCCCTTGCTGTGCTTCCCGTCCCACAACGGCCGCATGGCCGACTGGGCGTCGTTCGGCATGGTCGATGCCGTGGGCGACCTGATCGAGGCCGGCCGGCTGACGATGGTCGTCGTCGACGGCATTGACTGGCAGAGCTGGACGAACAAGGACGCGCCGCCGGAACACCGGGCGCGGCGGCACAACGACTACTACCGCTACATCACCGACGAGGTCGTGCCCCTGGCTCGAGTCGAGACCGGTCACGACGGCGTCTGGACCACGGGCTGCAGCATGGGCGCGTTTCACGCCGCCAACTTCTTCTTCCGCCGGCCCGACCTGTTCGACGGCGTGATCGCGATGTCGGGCGTCTATCAGCCCAACCACTTCGTGGGCGGCTTCGTGAACGACGACGTCTACTTCAACTCGCCGCTCTATTACTTGCCTGGGTTGGGCGACCCGTGGCACCTCGAGCTGTACCGCCGCGCCCGGATCGTCTTCTGCGTGGGCCAGGGCGCCTGGGAGAACGAGGCGCTGCCCGATACGCGGGCGCTGGACGAGGTGCTGGCGCGGAAGGGAATACCCGCCACGTTCGACTACTGGGGAACTGATGTCGAGCATCACTGGTACTGGTGGCAGAAGATGCTTCGCCATCACTTGGGGGTACTCTGGTCGGGCTGATGCGCCCGATTTCCATCTTTCTCGCTGCCTTATTCGCCGTCGCCTGCGGGTCGACTGCACAGGTCGTAACCACGCCCACGCCTGCGCCCACTGACCTCCAGACGCCCGGTCCAACAAGCGACCTGACCGCCGCGCCGAGCTCGACGCCGCTGGGTTCGCAGACGCCCATCCCACTCGGCACGCCGACGCCCATCAACCTGAGCACGCCCACGCCGCCTGGCTCATCGGCCACGCCCACACTGCCGATCGGCCCGACTGACAGCCCCGGCAACGCGCCCTTCGGCCCGTTCGTGAAGCTCGACTCCTTCCCCGCGGCCGACGCCTTCGAGGTGACCGACGTCAACGTCACGCCCAGCGGTCTGATCGCCGTGGGCTTTGGCGGCCTCAACGGCGCGGACTACTACGGGGTGCGCCAGGGGATCGTCTGGACATCGGTCGATGGCATGAACTGGTTGGAGTCGGTCGATCCCAGCCTCGTCAACGTCACGCCCATTCGCGTTGTCAGCAAGGGCAGCGACCTGTACCTGGCGGGCACGCTGTCGGCCTGCTCGGAGCTTGACGACAACTGCACAGACGTGGCGCAGGCCGGCAACGGCATCTGGCGCTCGACCAACGGCGGTGCGTGGGAGCTGCTGCCGCAAGTGGCCGACATGCAGTCGGGCTACATCGACGACATGCTTCTCGCCGGCGACAAGCTGGTCGTCTATGGCGGCGCCGGCGGAGGCCAGGAGACGACGGTGTGGGTCAGCCAGGACGGCGCCACGTGGACATCAACGACTGACCTGAGCGGCATGGACCCAATCACCTCGATGGCCGTCGGCCCGGCGGGCCTGAACGCGTTCGGCAACATCTACGACGACGCACTGCTCGACGTCGTTCTGATCGCGACTACTTCGACAGATGGCGCAACGTTCTCGCCAGCCACGACGCCCGACATGACCGGGTCAGGCATCGACGATCTGGCCGCAGGTCCCAACGGCATGGTGGGTGTGGGATACCACACGTCTGAGCTCTTCGACATCGACGGCGTCGCAGTTCGCTCGAGCGACGGCCTGGCCTGGACGCAGGCAACGAACAACGACGGCAGCTTCGCCGGGAGCGCACTTCAGGCGGTGCACGCGCTCGTCGGCGGCGGCTACGTCGCCGTTGGCTACACGCCGCGCAACGACGACTTCTCGCTCGAGGATGGGACCGCGTGGTTCAGTCCGGATGGCAGCAACTGGCAACTCATCGCTCGGCTGGACGGCGGCTTCAGTGCGCTCAGCACGTCGGCGCTGGCACCTGCTGGAGTGGTCGTCTTCGCCGCCGAGCAGACGAACGTCGACGAAGACACCGTTGGCAGCGTCATCCACGCCTGGTTCGCGCCTCTCGCATCGCTTCACGGCTGACTTCGCGGGCGCACCACAGGACTCTCCCAGCGAGTTCCCAGCCGCTCAACCTAGAACTGGGAGCATGTACCAGCTCCCTCTGCCGACCGACTCCTCACCGGGCCAATTCCCTGCGGCCCCGGCCGACCTGACGTCCTCACCCGCACCCCAGCCGGCCCGATCAACCGACCGACCCGGCCCGACGTTCCGCACCCTGCTGGGCGTGGCCACGCTGTCAGCGGTACTGGGCAGCACGCTCACGTTTGGCATGGTCTCGGCGATCGGTGGCGGCGCTTTCGTTTCCATCGCGCCCACGCCGACAGATGCGCCCAGTGCGGCGCAACCGGCGTCGACATCCAACCAGCCGACCGACCTCACCGGCGTCGTGGCCAACGCGCGCAAGTCTGTGGTCACGATCACCGCCCAGGGCATCTCGACGCGCAACCCGTTCTCGCCGTTCAACGTTCCCTCAACGGGCGTCGGCTCGGGCATCGTCGTCTCGTCGAACGGCTTGATCCTGACCAACTACCACGTCGTTGAAGGCGCCCAGAGCCTGTCAGTCGCAACAGCGGACAACCAGAAGCTCGACGCCACGGTCGTGTCAACGGACGCGACCCATGACCTTGCCGTCATCAAGGCTGTCGGCGGCACGTTGACCGCGGCGACGCTGGGCGACAGCAGCCAGCTGCTAGTCGGCCAGACCGTGCTGGCAATCGGTAGCCCGCTGGGTGAGTTCACTGAAACCGTGACGCGCGGCATCGTGTCCGCGCTCGATCGGGCGATCACCGTGGGCGATCAGGCGACCGGTTCGTCGAAGAACCTGTCGAACCTCATCCAGACCGACGCGGCGATCAACCCGGGCAACAGCGGTGGCCCGCTCATCAACGAGCGCGGCGAGGTCGTGGGCATCAACAGCGCGGTGTCGCGACAGGCCGAGGGCATCGGCTTCGCGATCCCGATCAACGCGGCCAAGGACCTGATCGACAAGGCAACCGCGTCCGCCGCCTGACTCGCGACGAAGGTGGAGCGGGAGACGGGACTCGAACCCGCAACATCAAGCTTGGAAAGCTCGCGTTCCACCATTGAACTACTCCCGCTCGCGGAGCACGCTTTCGCGACGCCGAAAGGTTCTCATGCGGTGGCAGTTGGCGCAAACCACGTCACATTTTGCGACCTCGTCCATGATCCGCGCCAGACTCGCCCGGCCAACCATCTGGGTGACGACATGGGCTTTAGTCGCGGGATCGCGATGGTCGAATTCCATCGAGTAAGGCGAGTATGTTCGCCCGCAATCCTGGCATCGCGCTGCCCGAAGTTCGAGCAGCGCCTGGGCATGGGTCCTCCAATAGCGACGCTTGCGTTCGAGATACCGCGAGCTCCCAGCAGGCCGACGCTGTTTCCAATCTCGCTGACTTCGAACGGCATGGCAATTGGCGCAGACCACGTCGCATTTTGCTGCCTCTGCAACGAGGACGGCCCGGGACTTAAGAGAGGCGCGGCCGCTCATGAGATTGAATGACTTGGAGGATGGATCGCGGTGGTCGAAATCCATTTGGTGCGGCTCAAAGTTGCCGCCGCAGTCGGCGCACGGGACCTGGCGCCACTCGCGGAGCATCTCCGTGGTTCCGACCTGGCGAGCCCGCACCCGGAAAATCTCCTGGTCCCGGTTTCGTCGGTAGTAGTCCACATTTGCTGGGCGCTGGTTCCGTTTTCCAGGCATGGCTCATTTTAGAACAGCCGTTCGTAACCCATGCCCGCAGCCGGCTGATGCGCGTAGCGAATGATCCGTCCGGTGGGCGACTCAAACGGCTCGAATAGCAGCCATACGGCGGTGATTCCATGCGCCCTGCGCATGATCGGGCGCCCGGAGGGCTGTTTCGCGGTCACAGTTGGATGCCCGCCGGACCAGTCATCCGTTTGACGCATAGCCGACCGACCTAACCGACCCAGCCGGGACTAGGGGCCCATCGGCCTGTGACAGGGGGCCGGAATGCCCTACGGAATTGGTGATCATTTGGCGCAAGGTGCGATTACGGCGCGGACATCGCGCCGAGCTGCAGCGGGACGGTGCTCCGATGACCCACGCTTTTGTCGACCGTGCCGACCCAATACGCCGACCAACAGCCGGCGCGCTGCCTGCCGCGTACATATGCGTGGAGAGGAGTTCGAAGATGCAAGTGCGCGTAATCGCCACCATTGCGGTGGCGCTGCTGCTGGCCGGTTGTGCCACGGCACCAAGACCAACACTCACGGCTGGACCGACCGCAGCACTCACGGCTGCACCAACCTCAGCACCGACGGTTGCGCCGACGGCAGCCCCAACCGCGGTTCCGACCGCCGCGTTGACCGCAGCACCGACGGCCGCGCTACCCACGGCGACGCCTGCGGCGGTGATCCTGGCACCTGCGTTCCCGCCGTCCGGCATGATCCTTGGGACCGCGGCCTCGCCGCGCGTGATCGAGATCACCGCGGACGACGCGTTGACGTTCTTCCCCAACGTCGTCCAAGTCGTGCAGGGCGAGACGATCAACTTCAAGATCACGAATGTGGGCGCCGCAGTCCATGAGTTCATGCTCGGGTCGATTGACGCGGCTTTCGCCGACGCGGCTGCCGACGAGGTCGCCGACATCGCCCAGGGCGAGACCAAGTCTTTGACGTTCACGTTCGATGGGCCTGGACCCTATGCCTTCGCGTGCCATGCGCCGGGTCACTTCGAAGCCGGCATGCTCGGCTACGTGTTGGTTGTCGGTTCGGAGCCAGCGCCGGTTGGCACTGCGGACAACCCGCGCCTAGTCGCCATCGAGATGAACGACCATTTGCAGTTCGTGCCCAACCAGATCGAAGTCACGCAGGGCGAAACCGTGACCTTTCTGGTCACGAATACGGGAACTGCCATCCATGAGCTCGCCATCGGGCCGGCCGACAAAGTCGATGCCGACGATATCGACGGTGTCATCGTCAAGGAGGTCGACCAGATCGAAGGGCACCACCTCAAGACGGTCACTTACACGTTCGATGGCTCAGGGCCCTATGCCTTCGCCTGCCACGAGCCCGGTCACTTCGAGGCCGGCATGAGAGGCACGGTGGTGTTCGCCGCGCCGTAGCCCAATGTGAGTTCCGGGCGCGACTCAGATCCTTTATGCCCATCGGCCCTCAGCAATGGGGCCGATGGGCTCTCGGCGTTTTCGCCGGTGGCGCCCACGTTGTGATTCGGGCTGATGGGCCCCACCGCACTGAAGGAGCCGCTGCCATGACTCACGTCCTGGTGGTGCACCACGATCCGGACATGGCCGATCAGCAGAGCGACTGGTTGCGCGCCGCGGGCTACGTCGTCGAGCAGTGCGCAGGACCGCAGTACGGCGCGTGCCCAGTGCTGCGCGGCGAGGCGTGCTACGCCACCGGCCACAGCGACGTGATGGTCTACGACGTATGGGCAACCGGCGACACTGACTCGGAGAAGGAGCTGATCGAGCGGCTGCGCGAGGTTCACCCGGAGGTCCCAATCGTGCTGACGGCGCCCGGCATCGAGTTCGACTGGGTGGAGACCGATGGCACGCACGGGGTCGTCGCTCTGGAGGGTGCCCTCAGTGCCGCGATGCTCCGCCAGGCCGTGGTCAAGGCGCTCGCGTCGGTGGGTCGAACGCCCGACTGAACTGCGGACAAACCGCCCTGCAAGGCGATTGTGAGCCGCTCCACATGGGCGCGGCCAGCTAGATCATTCACCGGTAAGACGGCTATTGGCAGGGGCGGTCAGGCGAGTTAATCGCGGGCCGCCTCGAACGTTATGGCGGTGACGATCCCAAACACCATGTGCGGCAAGACGTCGCTCGCCCAATCGGTCGCGGTCCAGTCGCGCGGCTCGGTCAGGCCCAGCCGCGTCGCCGGATAATCGGAAGCGGCCATGGCCGCCGCCCCCAGCGCCGCGCCCGCGAGCCACGCCGGGGGTCGCGGCAGGATCAGCCGCACGATGCCGTAAACGATGCCGATGCCGATGCCGTTGGCGATGCCAAGCAGAGCGCCCATCGCCTCGCGCCTGTTCGCCGGACCGTCCTCAGCGAGGTCGTCCGTATCGTCGTCGTTGGCCTCGACGCCGTTGGCGGCGCGCTCATCTTCATCGTCATCGCTCTCGCCGACGAGCGGGAGGCCCATCTCGTTGGCCAGCGCGCCGGCGACGCGCGCCGGCATGTCGCTCGCGGGCCGGCCGCGCACGAGCATGTCCAGGTAGCTCGCGGCGTTCAGCGCCACCACGCCGGCCGCCCCGGCGATCGCCCCAGCAAGAATTCTGTTGGCCATGCCCGATAGCGTAGATCAGTGGACGCGGCCGACCATCCTCTTATGGGTCTCGATGTTGCATTCGCGCCGCCGCTTGACCTGGTGGCGAGCTTCGCCCCAATGGGCCGGTCGGGTGACGATCTGGTCGATCGGTTCGACCGGACGCGCGCTCTGCGCACTCTGAAGCTGGGCCACGCCGACAACCTGGTCGCATATGCCGCGGAAGTGACGGGCCCATCCGACTCGCCCAGCCTGGCCATTTCTTTTGGCACAAACCACGCCGACCGGGCCGCTGAGATTGGCCGGGCGGTTGAGGCGACGCTACTGACCGATAGGTCCGCGCTGACCGAGCTGGCCGCGGCCGATGAGTCCGTCGCGCAACTTGCGCGCCGCTACCCGGGGATCGTGCCGCTGCTGTATCGCGATCCGTTCGCGGCGCTCATCCGATCAATCAGCGCGCAGCAGGTCAACCTGCGTTGGGCGGCCACGGTTCGTGCGCGATTGGCGCAGCGCTACGGGACGCGCCACCTGGTGGGCGGATGGGACGTCTGGTCGCTCCACCCTGAGCCACTCGCCGCCGCGCGACTCGAGGACCTGCGCGCGCTGCAGCTGACGACGGCCAAGTCGCTGTCCGTCATCGATGTCGCGCGCGCCGCGCAGGCCGGCGAATTGCGGCTGTCAGAGCTGGATGCGTTGAACGACGACCAACTGATTGCTCACCTGACCTGCCTGCGCGGCATCGGCCGTTGGAGCGCCGAGTGGTTCCTGGCACGAACGCTGGGCCGGCCGCGCGTCGTTGCCGGCGATCTGGGCGTGCGCAAGGCGATCGGCCGGCTGTATCGCACGCCAACTATGCCGAGCGAGCTGGAAGTCCGCGGCCTTACCGCTGCTTGGGGAGCGGCCGCGACGCATGCCCAGGCACTGGCGCTGCACGATCTCGCGCAGCCCTGACCGACGCTAGCCGGCGTCCTCCATGGCGCTGATCTTGGCGACTCGACGCGCATGCCGGCCACCCTGGAACTCGCCACTCATGAAGGCCGCCACGCAGGCCAGGGCCACCTCGCTGCCAATGATCCGCGCGCCCATGGCCAGTGCGTTCGCGTCGTTGTGCTCGCGGCCCAGGCGCGCGGTGACGGGATCTGCCGCCTCCACGCAGCGAATGCCGCGGACCTTGTTGGCGACGATCTGCTCGCCCGTGCCGCTGCCGCCCAGGACGATCGCCCGCTCACACTCGCCTGCGGCGACGGCTCGGGCCGCTGGGGCAATGATGTCGGGGTAGTCGACCGGCGTCGGGTCGTTCACCCCAAAGTCGACGACCTCATGGCCGGCCGCGGTCAACCAATCGGCAATAGGCCCTTTCAGGGGCAGCCCGGCGTGGTCCGTGGCGAGGGCGACGCGCATGGCGAAAAGGTACAGGACCCCCGCCTCCTTGCGGCCACGGAGAGGTGAGCCAGGGTAGAAGTTCACATCGACCTCACATCAACGTCGGCTAAAGTCGGCCGATGCTCGGCAACTCCGTCCGGCTTTTCACGGTGCGTGGCATCGAGGTCGGTGTCCATTACTCGTGGCTGATCATCTTCGGCCTCTTCACCTGGATCCTCGCGACGTCGGCGTTCCCGGAAGTGCTGGGTCGCCACGCCGAGGTCGAGTCGTGGGTCCTCGCCGCGATCACCGTGGTGCTGATGTTCGTCAGCGTCCTGATCCACGAGCTGGCGCACTCTTTCGTGGCGCTCGCTCGCGGCCTCAAGGCGAACTCGATCACCCTCTTTGCGTTCGGCGGCGTGTCGTCGCTGAGCGGCGACGCGAAGGAAGCGTCAACCGAGTTCCTGGTCGCGATCGTGGGTCCGCTGACGAGCTTCGCGCTCGCGGGCATCGCCTATGGCGTGGCATCAATCGTGAACGAGACGCGCATCGATCTCGTCTTCTCCTATCTCGCCTACATCAACTTCGCGCTGGGCGTATTCAACCTGGTACCCGGCTACCCACTCGACGGCGGGCGCGTGCTGCGCTCGATCCTGTGGGGCATCACGAACAACGTTCGCAAGGCGACCGAGTGGGCGGGCAACGTGGGCAAGGTCGTCGCCTGGGGCATGTTCGCGTTTGGCCTCTTCCAGATCTTCAACGGCCAATACGTAAACGGCATCTGGCTCGCCGCCATCGCCTGGTTCCTACATAACGCGGCGAGCAACAGCGTTCAGCAGATCGTGCTCGAGACGCGCTTGCGACGAGTGCGGGCAAGAGATGTCGTGACGCGCGACGAAGTCACGGTGGCACCCGGCACATCAGTCGCGGAGCTGATCGACCATTTCATGCTGCCCAGCAACCGCGGCTCAATCGCTGTAACCGACAACGGCCGGCTCGTCGGTATCGTCAGCATCCGCGACATCCTCAAGGTGCCGCCTGCCGAACGGTCGCAGGTCATGGTGGCGCAGGTCATGAGCGGCCAGGAGGGCCTGTTGACGATCGCGGCCGACGCGCGCGTCCAGGACGCGGTCGAACTGCTGGCCGAGCACGATCTCGAGCAGCTGCCGGTCATGGACGGGCTGCATTACGTCGGGATGCTCACCCGGGCCGACGTGATGCGCCAGCTCCAGCTGCGCGAGGCGCTCGACGTCTAGGTAATCAGTCGGGTCGCGGGTGGCGCTGGAGTTCCTTCTCCTGGTCGGCTTCGTCGTGTTCTGGCCCTTTGGGGCTGACCAGTGCTTCAACGCGCGCCTCCTCGGCGTTGGCGAACCCTTCCAGGATCCATTTCACCGCCTGGTCGGTGTCGTCGGTCATGCGCAGCAGGGCCAGATCCCCGGGCGCGATCATCCGCTCCTTCGCCACCGGGTCGGCCAACCACTCGAGCAGCCCCTGCCAGTAGCTCGCCCCATACAGGATCACCGGGAAGTGGTCGATCTTGCCCGTTTGGACGAGGGTCAATGACTCCATGAGCTCGTCAAGCGTGCCGTAGCCGCCGGGGAAGATGACGAAGCCCTGCGCGTACTTGACGAACATCGTCTTGCGCGCGAAGAAGTAGCGGAAGTTGAGCGTGACGTTGCACCACTTGTTGATGTCCTGCTCGTGTGGCAGCTCGATCCCCAGCCCAACCGACACGCCGCCGGCTTTCGCCGCGCCCCGATTGGCGGCCTCCATGATTCCGGGCCCGCCGCCGGTGATCACGGTGATGCCCTGCTTGGCGAGTTTGCCCGCCAGGTCTTCCGCGGCGACGGCGTAGCGATGGTTCTGGTCAACCCGCGCCGAGCCAAAGATGCTCACCGCCGAACCGAGCTCGGCCAGCGAATCGAAGCCCTCGACGAACTCGCCCATGATGCGCAGCGCCCGCCAAGCGTCCGTATCGAGAAAGCTCGTGTCGGCGTACGGCGCGCGCCGCAGGAGCTTGCGGTCCTCGGTGGGCTTGCCGTGGGCGCGGCGCGCCTGGCTCACCGGTTCGCCGTGGTCAGCCACGCCTTATCTCCACGCGTCGCAGAATAGACGCATGGCAATTGAAATCGATCCCGTTTGCGGCATGGAAGTCGACACAGAGAAGTCGCAGTTGAGCCTTGAGCACAACGGCAAGACCTATTGGTTCTGCGGCCGCGGCTGCATGCTCGACTTTCAGGAAGACCCCGCCAAGTACACCGATCCGAACTACCAGCCCGAAGGCATGTAGCCCGCTCAGGGATCCGGGTAGGTCGCCCCGCTGGCGTCGACGAGGAAGGTTCCATCCGGCCGACGCACTTCTAGCCTCCGACGGCCCGAAACGGCCGTGCCAGCGCATGTCGAGCTTGGTCCGTCCCGTTGCCCGGGCGCGACACCTCGTTGCGCCCCGCTTGACGACGGTTCTATAGTCCCGCCGACTCGTGCCGACGCAGGGAGGCAGCACGGGAGAGGGAAACAACTCGTATTGGTCGGAGGCTTTTTCTCAGGTGTACACGGATCGGACGATCGCCTGCGCGGACTGCGGGCAGGAATTCACCTTCACTGCGGGTGAGCAGGAGTTCTACGCCCAGCGGGGCTTTACCGAACCGCCCAAGCGGTGCCCTTCGGATCGCGCTCTGCGCAAGTCGCAGCGCGGCGGAACCGGTGCCCGCGACGGTGGCGATGGCGGGCGTTACGGCGCCTCGTCGTATGACGGCGGCTATTCGTCGTCGTTTGCTGGCGCTCCGGCGGGCTATTCGAGCGGCGGCGGCTCTCGCGAGCGCCGGCCGCGTGAGCTGTTCGAGGCGGTTTGCGCTGATTGCGGCAAGACCGCGAGCGTTCCGTTCAGGCCCACCGGCAACAAGCCCGTCTATTGCAGCGACTGCTTCCAGAACCACCGCTAGACCTTCCCGCGATTTAGGGGCGCGTTTGTCCACAACGCGCCCATCTCTCCGGTGACTTCGGCGTAAGCGCCTGGTAAGCGGCGCTGCCTAGAGTCGGGCCCGTCCCGCCCCACTGACATTCATCGGA
>JARXKQ010000008.1 GCA_030271555.1 Chloroflexota bacterium
CTCCAAGCCGCGCGCCGAGATGCGCCAGGAAGATGACATCTTCGACACGTGGTTCTCGAGCGGGCTGTGGCCGTGGTCGACGCTGGGCTGGCCCGACGAGACCCCCGACTTGAAGGCGTACTACCCGACCACAGTGATGGAGACGGGCTACGACATCCTGTTCTTCTGGGTCGCGCGGATGATGATGCTGGGCGAGACGCTGACCGGGCGCGAACCATTCAGGTTCGTCTACCTGCACGGCATAGTGCGCGACCCGCAGGGCCAGAAGATGTCGAAGTCGAAGGGCAACGTGCTCGATCCACTGGGCGTGATCAACGAGCTGGGTGCCGACGCCCTGCGCTTTGCGTTGCTCCACGGCCCGGAGCCAAGCCAGGACCAGAAGATGTCGCGCCCGCGCCTGGAGGATGCGCGCAACTTCGCCAACAAGATCTGGAACGCGACGCGCTTCGTGCTGAGCGTCCGTCCCGCCGAGATGCCAGCCGACTTCGCCCTGGGACTGGTCGATACCGACCACCTGGGACCGGCCGACCATTGGATCCTGGAGCGTGGCGCGGCGACGCTGGCGGCAGTCGAATCGGCCTACGCTAACTTCGAGTTTGGCGAGGTCGCGCGGCTGCTGTACGACGCGATCTGGAACGACTTCTGCGACTGGTATGTCGAGCTGGCCAAGATCGGCCTCGGCGACGCGACCTCTGCGCCAGAGCGGAAGCGCGCCATCTGGTCCACCCTGACATGGGTGCTCGACGTGTACCTACGCTTGCTGCACCCGCTGATGCCCATGTTGACCGAGGAGATCTGGAGCAAGCTGCCCCATCGGCCGGGCGATCCCGATCTGCTCATCGTCGCGCCTTGGCCGCTCGCGCCTGATGCGGCAGTTACCGCCGACGCCCGGCTGGCCGAAGGAGCGGCGGCTGTGATCGAGCTGGTGACTGCCATCCGCGCGGCGCGCGCCGAATCGGGCGTTGAGGCTGCGGATGTGCTGCCGGCGCAGATTTGTCTGAGCGACGGGCCGGCCCGCGCCGCGTATGCCCAGATGGATGCCGCGCTGGCCCGCCTGGCGCGCGTCCAGCCGACGCTCGTCGACGATCGCGCGGCGCTGGGGGAGGGGCTGGCGGTCGTGACTGGTGTCGCGGAAGCGCGCCTGACACGCTCGGCTGCTGATCGCGAGCGCGAGCAGTCGCGGCTCGAGAAGGAGTTGCGCAACGTCGACGCCCAGCTCGCGGCCACGAACACGCGCCTGGCAGATAGCGGCTTCACCGGTCGCGCCCCGGCCGAAGTTGTTGAACAGACCCGGCGCCGCGCGGCAGAGTTGGCTGAGCAGTCGGCCGCGCTCAAATCGCGATTGAAGGGGGGCTAAGAGCCATGCCATTGCCATTCATCGGTCGGAAGAAAGCGCTGCCAAAGAAGGCGCCAGAGCGTGTTCGCATTCCGCCCGACACCATCGACTTCGAGCTGCACTCGCTCAAGCACCAGTACCTGACGATGAGCAGCCACGGTGTGCGGACTCCGGGCGCACACGACATAGGCCAGCGCCTGCCCGATCTGCTGACCGGGTTCGCCCAGTCTCCGGTCGAGCTGATCGAGCCGTTGCCGATCGATTTCGAGGATGCCTCGCCGTCGATCGTTCGGCCTGAGGCGGCGCTCCAGTGGATCAACGCGCACCACGGCCGCTCGCCGCTCGCGCGCACGGCGTTGTTCGTGTTCGAGTCGCTCGATGTTGTCGATCTCGCCTATGAGACGTTTGCGCTCGCTCTGCTGAGCGGCGACCTCGACGGGGAGGGCTACCCGCGCTTCGATGCGATCTATGGCGGCCCGGTCAGCTATTGGGATGAAGCCTCGGGCGAGCTCATCGTCCGCTTCCTCCTGGGCTGGGGCGGCGAAGGCGTTCGCGGCGACACCCAGCGCATTGCCCAGAAGCTCCTCGCGCGGCTGATGGGCAATCTGCTCGCTACCCACGATGCGACCGAGCTCGCCCAGGTTGAGCGGCCGGTCGCGCATGCCGGTTCCAAGCGCGAGCCGTGCTCGCACTGCGGCTTCAGCGCTATCGACCGCCGCTCGCAATACTGCCCCAAGTGCGGCATGCGCCTGGCCAGGGCCTGAACATGCCGCGCTACGACTACATCTGCACGAACGGGCACATCACCGAAGTGATGCACGGAGTCAACGATCCGGGGCCCGCCAAATGTGAGCGCTGTGGCGCAGAGATGCGCAAACTATTGTCGACACCATCGATCGTGTTCAAGGGCTCAGGTTGGGCCAAGAAGGACCGATCGAGCAATCCCGCTCCCAGGGCGAAGAGCACCACCGACCACGAGGCAAAGTCGAGCTCATCCAGCGATGCCAAATCAACCCAGTCAGGCACCGACTCCGGCGGGACCGGATCAGATTCCGGCGGGACAGGATCAGATTCCGGTAAGTCAGGATCCGAACCCAGTCCTTCCACTGCGGACAGCTCAGGTCCCTCCCGCGACGGCTGAATCGGCGCCGATCAAGCCCCCGTCCGCGCTCGACCGACTCCGGGCGCGCCTCGACTCACTCATTGGGCGCGTAACGGGCAACCGCCACGTGGCCTTCGTGTTGGCGATCGTGAACATCGCCAACGAGGCTGGCGCGTCGCTCTTCGCCGCCGCGCTCGCCTTCGGCACGATGTTCGCCGTGATCCCACTCTTGTTGCTGTTGTCAGGCGTCATCGGCTGGTTGGTCGAAGATCCGGCCCAGCGTCAATCCTTGGTGGATCAGCTGGTCAACGCGTTCCCGCCGCTCGCCGGCGTGTTTGCGTCGTCGCTCGAAAGTGCGGTGTCGCAGCGAGGCGCCCTGTCGATCGTCGGCTTGATCGGCCTGCTGTGGGGCGCCAGTGCCTACTACGGCGGTCTCGACGAGGTGATGCGCCGGCTCTTTTCCGGCGGCGGCGTGCGCAACGAGTTCTCGCGCCGCGTACGCGGCGCCATTACGATCGCGATCCTGGTGGCGCTGATCGTGGGCACCATCTCGCTCAGCGGGATTTGGGTCACGCTTGACCAGCTTGTCGGTGGACTGTTCTTCTGGCGTTACCTCGCGCCGGCGCTGGCGCTGGTGGTGATGGTGCTTGTCGTCCTGGCGGTCTACTGCCTTGTTCCCACCGCGCCGCCCAGCCTGCGTGCCGCGTTGCCGCCGGCCATCGCGGCCGGCCTGGGCATCGGCCTGTTGACCGATCTGTTCAGCCTCCTGGCGCCACTTCTGATCGGTGGCATGGCGGGGTTCGGCATCGTTGCAGCAGTGTTCGGGGCGTTGGTGTGGCTCAACTTCAGCTACCAGATCCTGCTCTTTGGCGCGGCCTGGGCGCGGGTCCGGCGCGACCGTGCGGCGGAGCGCGCCGCGAACCCCTGATTAGTGCGGTTGCTGGGTCCCGCAGCGGCGGCAGAAGTGGGCGCGGGCCGACAGCGTCAGATGGCAATTGCCGCAGGGGCGCAGACCGTTGGCCAGCACCGCCGCGGGGAGCTCCGGCGGAGCGGCGAGCAGCATGTGCGCCTCGAACGCCGGCGCGGACGTGGCGGCTGAGGAGCCTGCGCTCGCTTGCGTGTTGAAGGCGATCTGAGGCGCGACCGGATAAATGGGCAACCCAGGCAGCGGCATGATCGGTGCGTCGGCGGGGCGCGGCGGCGGCAGCGGCAGGACGGGCATCCGGGGGTGCACGGGCCGCTCAAAAGGTTCGGGCTGCGTGACGGGCGCCGGCAGAGGCTCGGGCTCGGCGGCAAAGGCCGGCTCGGGCTCTGCCTGCGGCTCCGGCTCGGGCGGCGCGAAGAAGACCGGCTCGGGCGTCCGCGGCACCTCGATGGGCGCAGGGATCGGCTCGAGGGCAGGCTCGAAGACCTGCTCGACCACCGGCTCGGGAACGTACTCGACCACCGGCTCGGGCATTGGCTCGCACGTCTGGCAAGAGCCGGCGCTCTCGTTCCAGCACTCTGGGCATGAGTAGCCGCGGCAGCTCAGGCACAGCCGCAGCCAGTCCTCGGCCGGCGTCGGCCGATTCTCGGTGATCCCGACCGCGTCGAGCATGCGCCGCGCCAGCACACCGGCTGACCGTGGCGCCTCCTCAGACTTCGGCTGGAGCGAGCCGCAGCGCTCGCAGAAAACACTAACCCCCTGCATCAACGCAGGATCGCGCACAAACCCCGGCGCCGGTACCCAACGTTCAGTACCCCATCACGCGCCTTAAGGTCCCAAGCGGCCACGCCCGATGCCCCTGCTAGACTCGGCCATCTGATGGCAGGCCCACTGACCGCCGTTGAGCGGTTTTTCGAGCGCCTGTTCGAGCGCCCTGCCGCGCGGCTTTTCCAGGAACCAGTCCAGCGCGTTCAGATTCAGCGCGCCATCGAGCGCGCAATGGAAACCGAGCGCGTGGTGTACGAACGGCGGGCCTACGTGCCGGCCCACTATCGCGTTCTGTTGAATACCGCTGAAGCCGCCGCGCTTGACGGCGACCTGGCCAAGCTGACCCAGGATTTGGCCGATCAAGTGCGCCTCTACGCACGCGCTCACGACTATGTGCTGCAGGCGCGACCGTCGGTCGAGGTGATCAAGTCGTCCGCGGTCGCGAGCGGTGATGTGCGCGTCTATGCCGATCGCGCACCCGCGCCAGAGAAGAAGGTGGCGACTGCGCCACCCGCGTCGCTCCAGGTAGCCACCGCCAGCGAAGCCGATCCGGGAGAAGCGCCCGATATCGACGATGACGCCGATGTCGTCCCCGGTGGGACCGCAGTCTTTTCGGCGCCGCGGCCGAACACGCCCCGCGCCCAGCTCGCGGTGCGCACCTCGGGCCAGCCGGTCTCGCGGATCAACGTACGGCCGGGCACGACCCGCCTGGGGCGCGCGCTCGACAACGACATCGTCCTGCCCGACGACAAGGTATCGCGTCACCACGGCCAGATCGGCATGCGGTTGGGCATGCTCGTGTACACCGATCTGGGCAGCACCAACGGCTCGTTTCTCAACGGCGCCGCGGTGACGGAGATCGCGCTGGGACCGGGCGACGTGCTTCAGGTGGGCGGCTCCACGATCACAGTCGAGCCGGCACCTTAGACTTCGGCGTCCGGGATGGACGTCTTCACTCTGAGCCTCTGGGCACTGCGGATCGGCTTCGTTCTGCTGATCTATGCCTTCTTCGTTGTCGTGGCGCGGGCGCTGTGGCGCGACCTGCGCGCCGGCGTCGCGGGAGCGGGCCGCCCGTTGGCACGGCTGCTCGTGGTCGGGTCGCCAGAGGGCAGGCCGCAGGCGGGCACGTCAATCGCCCTCGACGCGGTCAACTCGTTGGGTCGCGACGTCAACAACTCGATCGTCCTCGACGACTCGTTCGTGTCGGCCGATCACGCACTGCTCACGTTCCGCGGTCGCGCCTGGTACGTCGAGGACCGCGGCAGCACCAACGGGACCTGGCTCAACGGCCAGCGCGTTGAAGGCATGGCGCCACTGGGCTACGGCGACGAAGTCCAGATCGGCCAGGTGCGGATGCGGCTTGAGCGCGCTCGACCCGAATGAGCGCCGCTTGACCCGCGCCCTCTATCGCGCCGGAATCCGGCCGCACTTCCGCTGGCGGGAGCTGCGCCTACTGCTCGTGGTCGCGATCTGCCTGACCGTAGGCTGGGTCAGCCTGGAGTCGTTTCGGCAGGGCCAGATCGCCATTGGCGACGCCGCCCTGTTGGCCGTCTACCTGGTGGCGCTGGGAGTGATTCACGTGGCGTTCGTCGTCACCGGCCGGCGCATGGACCAGATCCTGTTCCCCACGGCGGGGCTGCTGGCCGGCATCTCGCTGCTCGTCATGAACCGGTTGCCGCAGAACCTGGTGGTTCAGCAAGTGGGCGGGATGGAGTTGCCCCTGGGCCCGTTGCAGCTCGTCTGGATCCTGCTCGGCTTCAGCCTGCTGGCGGCGATTGCCATATTCGTGCGCAGCGATGGCTGGCTGCGCCGCTACAAGTACACCTGGGCGGCCGCGGGGATTGCGCTGCTCCTGCTGGTGTTCGTGTTCGGCAGCGTCGTCGGTGGTGCGCGCCTCACGCTCCACATCGGGCCGTTCTCCGGCCAGCCATCGGAATTGCTCAAGGTCATCTTGGTCGTGTTCCTGGCCGGCTACCTGGCCGAGAATCGGGCGCTGCTCTCGTCGGGCACGACGCGCGTGGGCACGTTCACCCTGCCGCCGCTGCCATATCTCTTGCCGATGCTCGCCATGTGGGGCATCGCCCTGGCGATCGTCATCGTGCAGCGCGACCTGGGTGCCGCGCTGCTGTATTTCCTCGTCTTCCTGGGCTTGCTCTACGTCGCCACGCGGCGCGCCATGTACGTGCTGTACGGCATCATCCTGTTCCTGGTCGGTGGCGCGCTCCTGTATGTGCTGTTCACGCATGTCCAGGACCGGATCAACATCTGGATCGACCCATTCGCGGACCCGCAGGGCGCCGGCTACCAGGTGATCCGCGCGCTCTATGCATTCGGCCGCGGCGGCATCCTGGGCACGGGGCTGGGCGCGGGCCTGCCGTCGGTGGGCGACGTGCCCTCGATCCCCGCGATCCACACCGACTTTGTCTTCGCCGCGATCGCTGAAGAGATGGGCATGCTGGGAGCGCTGGCGGTCCTGGGGCTCTACCTGGTCATCGCCGAGCGCGGTTTCCGGATTGCCGCTGCTGCCGCGGACGATTTCCGGGCGCTCCTCGCCACCGGGTTGACGCTCGTCATCGTCGTCCAGGCCGCGATCATTGCCGGCGGGAACCTGCGCGTCCTGCCGTTGACCGGCGTCACGCTGCCGTTCATCTCGTACGGCGGCTCGTCCCTATTGGTCAACGGCGCGGTCATCGGGCTGCTGCTGGCGCTGAGTGACCGTGGCGTCGAGGCGCCGCCACCGGGCGTGCGGCCCAATGCCGTGGTTCGGGCCGCTCAGCGAGCGCGCGCGGTGGGCGGCCGGATCGAGGAGGCGCTCTCATGACGGGGCCACGCGTAGCGCTGCAGAAGCTGCGGCTGCACCTGCGACCACGCCTGCAGACGCACGGCGCCACGCCGGCGCTCCCCGGTGGGTTGCCGAGCGGCCCACCCAGGGTTAGCCGCAGCCTCCTGCCGCTCACCCTTGCGCTCGCTGTCGCATACGCGGCGCTGGCCGGTGGACTCGCCTATTGGCAGGTGGTGCAGGCCCAGGCGCTCACGGCCGATCCGCTCAACCCGCTGAGCCTGGCTGCGGCCCGTTCGGCGCCGCGCGGCACCATCTACGACGCCAACGGCATCGTGCTCGCGAGCAACGTGCGCGGGCCCAACGGGGAGCGCCTGCGCCAATACAGCTACACGATCGCCGCGCCGGTCATCGGCTACAGCAGCGCAACCTTTGGCACGGCGGCGCTGGAGCGGGCCTACGACGCCCAGCTCACCGGCCTCGTGTCGCTCAACCCCGGCGACGAACTGTTGCGCAAGTTCCGCGGCCAGCCATATGACCCGTCGGACCTGCATCTATCGCTCGACATCCAGCTGCAGCGGGTCGCGGCCGATCTGCTGGGCGATCAGACGGGCGCGATCGTCGCGATTGAACCCGCGACCGGCCGAATCCTGGCACTCGTCAGCAGCCCCACCTACAACCCCAACCGCGTCGTCGATCCGAATGATGGCCGCCAGTACATGGCCGGCCTGCAGGCGCGTGACGACTCGCCGCTGCTCGACCGGGCCACGCAGGGCCTGTATGTGCCGGGCTCGGTGTTCAAGATCGTGACTTCCATCGCCGCCCTGGGATCAGGCGCGATCACGCCCCAGACGACGTACCCCGATCAGCCGGCTGAGCTCCAGACGGGCTTCCTGGTCGATGGCTTCCGCATTCACGACTTCCCGCGCACTGTCCAGACGGATCATCCGCTCGACTACGCCGAGGCGCTCGAGGTGTCGTCCAACATCTGGTTCGCCCACGCCGGTCTGGATACAGGCGCACAGAACCTGACCGACTGGGCGGCTCGGCTGGGCTTCGGTGCGCGCATTCCCTTCGACCTGCCCACCTCACCCAGCCAGGTGACCGGCGGCAATGGCTCGCTCGACGGCTTCCAAGACCGGGTCGAGCTCGCCAATGCCGCCTACGGTCAGGGTGAGGTCCTGGTCACGCCGCTGCAGATGGCGCTCGTCGCATCAACCATCGCCGACAACGGCGCGCTGATGCGCCCGTCGCTGGTCGATTCGCTCACGGCGAGCGACGGCAGCGTCACCCGACTCGAACCGCAGACGTGGTTGCAGGTGTGCTCTTTCGAAACGGCGCAGATCATCCGTAGCGCCATGCAGCAGGCGGTCGAAGGCGAATTCGCCGTTGCCGCCGCGGCCAAGGTCCCCGGGGTCCCAACCGCCGGCAAGAGCGGCACGGCGCAGGTCGGACCCAACGTCGCGCCGCATTCATGGTTCATCGGGTATGCCCCGGCAGATGCGCCGCGCATCGCCGTCGCGGTCATCGTCGAGAACGGCGGCCTGGGCTCGCAGCGCGCGGTGCCCATTGGCGGCCGTCTCATGAGTGCCTACCTGGGCGTCCTAAGGTAAGTTCGGGAACCACTCGGGCAGGTCGAGCGTACTATCTGCCGACGCCTTTCATGACCGGGCCCAGACGGCTGAGGGCAAGCTGCACACGGACCAGCCAGGAGGGGCCGCGCCAGTGACTATCGCCCAGTCGACCGAGAAGGTCATCGCCAACGTCGAGAAGGTAATCGTCGGCAAGCATGCCGAGGTGCGTCTCGCGCTCGTCGCTCTGCTGTGCCAGGGCCACTTATTGATCGAGGACGTGCCCGGCACGGGTAAGACCTCGCTCGCCAAGGCCCTCGCCAAGAGCCTGGGCTGCACGTTCCGGCGCATCCAGTTCACGCCCGACCTGCTGCCGTCGGACGTCACCGGCCTATCGATCTTCAATCAGAAGACCCAGGAATTCGAATTCCGGCCGGGGCCGATCATGGCCCAGATCGTCCTCGCCGACGAGATCAATCGCGCCACGCCCAAGACGCAGTCGTCGCTCCTCGAATGCATGGAGGAGCGCCAATCGACCATCGATGGCGTGACCTACCCGATGCCCGACCCGTTCCTGGTCATCGCCACTCAAAACCCCATCGAATACGAAGGCACGTTCGCGCTGCCTGAGGCGCAGCTCGACCGCTTCATGCTGCGCATCCAGCTGGGCTACCCGCAGCCCGCCGAAGAGGTGCGCATCCTCGACGAGCACAAGACCCACCTGCCGATCGATGACCTGGAGGAGGTCATCACCGGCGGCGAGCTGCAACAGATGCAGCTCGGCGTGCGCGAGATCTACGTCGATCCGCAGGTGAGCGAGTACATCGTTCGCCTCGTGACGGCAACGCGCAACCACCCCGACATCTACCTGGGTGCTTCGCCGCGTGGCTCATTGGCGCTGTACCGCGCCGGCCAGGCTTATGCCGCGCTGTCTGGCCGCGACTACGTCATTCCCGACGATGTCAAGGCTCTCGCCGTGCCCGCGCTGGCGCACCGCACGATCGTCAAGACGGCGGCCACGGTGCGCGACGTCGACTCGACGCTGATCATCCGCGAGCTGCTCGACAGCGTGCCGGTGGAAATTCGCGGCGCGCGCACCGACCGACCCGCGGCGGCCCGCCCGGCTTAGGCCGTCCCAACGATGGTGCGCCGCATCGAGGTCCTGGTCGCGGCCGTTGTTCTGCTCGTCGCCGCGCTGTCTACGGGCGCCCAATTCCTGTTCTTCCTGTTGTACCTGGCGATCATCGTGGTGGGCGGCGCTTACGTCGTGACGCGCTTCGGTCTCGCCGACCTGGAGGCGGGCTACGTGCTCGACCGGTTGCATGCCCAGGCGGGCGACATGCTTCGCGCCAACTACACCGTCCGCAACGCCAGCCGCCTGCCCAAGCTGTGGCTCGAGATCCACAACCCGACGACCTTGCCGGTCGGCTTGCCGGGCCAGGCAATCACCATTGGGCCGCGCGGCGAAAAGTCGTGGTCGGTTCGCGTGCCGCTCACCCGTCGCGGCCACTTCCAGGTCGACCCAATGGCCCTGCGCACCGGTGACCCGCTGGGGTTGTTCGAATCCAACGCGGCGGTCGGTGGCTACTCGACCGTCATCGTCTACCCGCGGGTGGAGGCGCTGCCGGGCTGGCGCATGCCGCCGGCGTTCATCGAGGGCAGCCATGCCGACAAGGTGCGCACGCCGCACACCACGCCGTCCGCGATGAGCATCCGCGAATACGTGCCGGGCGACGCCTACAACCGCATCCACTGGAAGACGAGCGCCCGCAAAGGCGAGCTTGTCGTCAAGGAATTCGAGCTCGAGCAGACCGCCGACGTCTGGATCTTCCTCGATCTGAACGCCACGACCCATACGGGCGTTGGCGATGAGTCGACGCTCGAGTACGGCGTACGCGTCGCCGCCTCGATTGCGGCACGCGCGCTGGTCGAGAACCGCAAGGTTGCGCTGACCGCGTCGGGCGCACACATCTCGCCCATCCCAGCCGACCGCGGTCCGCGCCAGTATCAGAAGATCATGCAGGCCCTGGCCGCCGTCATGGCCGATGGCGACCGACCGCTCGACGAGGTACTCGTCGAGAATGTCGCTCGGCTGCGCCGCGGCATGACCGCGGTGATCATCACCCCGTCGCTTGACCCGCGTTGGGTGCGCTCGTTGACCGGCCTGCGCAACCGCAACGTCGAGGCTGCGATCATCCTGCTCGACGCGCCAGCTTTCGCGGCGTACGGGCATGGCCCGGAAGATGGGCGCGAGCCTGGCGCCGAGGACCTGCGCGCACAACGCGGCGTGCGCCACGCCCTGGCGGAGCACGATCTGCGCTGGCTGAACGTCGAGCCTGGTGAGCCGCTCGGCACGCAGCTCGTGACTCGCGGCCCGCGGCCCACGCTGGTGCTTTCAAGATGAGCACGATCGAGACCACCGCCCGACCGAAGCGCCCGACCAACTGGTTGGACGATGCGTCCGAGGAGTATCCGCTCCCGGATCTGCCGTTCACGCCGCGCGAGGGCTGGCTGAGCGTCGTCGCCCTGGCGATGATGCTGCTCGCCGCCGCGGTCGCGATCGACGACGCTCAGTGGGTTGGCTTCTCAATTGGCACGCGCTCGTCGCAGACCGGCTTCCTGCCGCTCGCGGCGCTGATCAGCGTCCTGCTGGGGGCGTACCTCTCCAAGACCACCCTGTCGCGCTGGCGCATCAACTTGATCGGCATCTTCGCCGGGGCAGTCGCGCTGCTCTTCTTCGTCAGCTCGGCGATAAGCCGCGCGCCGACGATCGAGGGCAAGATGCACGACCTCAACCTGTCAGTGAAGGTCTTCGTCAACGACGTCTTCGTCAATGGCAGCCGCTCGACCGAGACGTCGATCTTCCTGCTGTTGATCGGCGCGCTCATTTGGGGCGCGGGCTATTTCTGCGCGGTCGCCGTTTTCCGCAACCACAAGCCGCTCCCGGCGATCGTTCTGTCGGGCGCCATCCTGTTGCTCAACGTCACGCTCACGGTGCGCGAGCAGTACCTGCACCTGCTCATCTTTGCCGCCGCGGCGCTCGTCCTGGCCGTGCGGCTCAACCTGCGCGAGCAGGCCCACGAGTGGCGCGTGCGCGGCATGCGCGACGTGGCCGACATCTCAGCATCCTTCATGCGCAGCGGCGCCGTCTTCGTGGCCGCCGCGGTCATCGGCAGCTCGTTCCTCGCCGCCAATGCCAGCTCGGCGCCTCTGGCGCGCGCCTGGGCAGGCTGGGACGACAACCTGCTCGAGTTCGGCTACACGGTCAACCGCTGGCTTGGTGGCGTCACCGGCAGCGCCCGCGGCCCGAACGTCTTGTTCACCCCCAGCCAGACGATCCGCGATTTCTGGCAGTCGTCATCTGAAGAGGTATTCAGCGCGCGGATCAGCGATGGCGTCGGCCGCAGGTGGCGCGGCGCCACCTACGACTCGTTCGACGGCCGGTCGTGGCAGCAGCTCGATCGCCAGGACCAGGTGATCGACGCAGGCGCGGCATTCCTGGGCAGCACGCCTGAGGCGGTCGCGGCCGGAGCGGGTCGCAAGGAAGTTACGGTCGAGGTCCTGCCCATCGACTATGGCGGCGACATCTTCGTCGCGCCATCGCAGATCGAGGCGGTCAGCCAGCCGGCCGAGCTCACTACGCGCAGCGCGGGCGGCGCCTTCGTTTCCGGCCGGCTGTCGTACGGGATTGAAGCCGGTGTCACGTATTCCGTGAAGTCGCTCGTCCGGATTCAGACCGGCGACGGCGCCCTGACCGCGAGCGGGCTGTCGTCCGCGGGCACGCAGTATCCCGACTGGGTCAAGCCGTATCTCGACATCCGGCCGGGCTCCATTGGCGACGAGGTGTACCAGGCCGCGCAGGACGTCTTCAAGTCGCTCAAGCCGACCGAACGCGATCCCTACCATGCGGCGCTCGCCGTGCAGAACTACCTGTATTCGAGCGGCGGCTTCAAGTACTCAACAGACATTCGCGGCGAATGCGCCGGCGAACAGCTGGTCGACTGCTTCTTCCGCATCAAGAAGGGCTACTGCGAGTACTTCGCCACCGCGATGACGATGATGCTGCGCACAATGGGCATCCCCGCCCGCTACGTCCTGGGCTACCTGCCCGGCCAGCAGCAGGAAGACGGCTCGTGGCGTGTTGACCGCGGCGCTGCGCATGCGTGGGTGGAGGTTTACTTCCCGCGTTACGGTTTGGTCGAGTTCGATCCAACGCCAGGCAACGCCCAAAATGGCCAGCGAATCACCGATCTGCCTGCCGGCGGCCCACGCGCCTCGGGTGATCCCGGCGACTTTGGGTTCCCGCAGGGCCCGGACAAATTGGAGCCCTGTCTCGAAGGCACCGACTGCCTCCCCGATGGCAGTGGCAACGTGACTCCACCAACCGGGCCGTCGATCGGTGGACCTACCCCAGGCGGTCTGCTGCCGCTGATGCTCGTGTCCGGCTTGGTGCTCCTTGCCGCTGCTCTGGCCTCGTGGGCAGCGTGGCGCCGCGTCCCATCGAGTCAGCCTGAGATTGCCTACAGCGGTATCACCCGCCTCGCGTCGCGCCTGGGCTATGGGCCGCGGCCGTCGCAGACGACCTACGAATACACCGCGCGGCTCGTTGAGCTAGTGCCCGTCGTGCGGTCTGACCTCGAGTTGATCGCCACGGCGAAGGTTGAGGCGGTCTACGGCCGGCGGCCGCCCGGCTCGGTGATCTTGATTCGCATCGCTGGCGCGTACCGCCACATCCGGACTGGCCTGTTGCGGCTGGTGATCCGCCGGCTCAGGTTCACGCGTGGGCCGCGCGGCCCACGCGCGCCGCGCACCAGGCCAACGACGCGCCGCTAGGCGTCAGCCCAGGCGGTTGACCTGGTAGGTCGCCGGCCGCCCGGCGAGCACGTCGAGCACGCCCTCGACGACTTCGAGCGACGCCCGGTCTTGGGCCTCGACCGTCGAGGCACCTAGGTGCGGCGTCAGCACGGTGTTCGGGGCGTGCAACAAAGGCGAGTCGGTTATGGGCTCGTGCTCGAACACGTCGATCGCGGCGCCGCCCACCTGGCCGATCGACAGTGCATCCGCGAGCACGGCCTCGTCGACGATGCCACCCCGCGCGACATTGACGATCAGCGCGCCCGGCTTCATCAGCGCCAGTCGCGCGGCATCGAACATGCCGCGCGTCGCCGCCGCGAGCGGGACGTGGACCGTCAAGATGTCCGCCGCCTCGATGACTTCGTCGAGGTCCATCAGCTCGACGCCGTGCGCGGCGGCGACGTCCGCCCGCGTAATAGGATCACTGCCGATCAATGTCATGCCGAAGGCCCGCGCGCGATCAGCGACCGCGAGGCCCACGCGACCTAGGCCGATTATGCCCAGCGTTTTGCCAGCGAGCTCGGTACCCAGGAACTCGGCCCGGCGCCACTCACCGCGACGGACCGACGCGTCCGCGGCGGGAAT
>JARXKQ010000305.1 GCA_030271555.1 Chloroflexota bacterium
GGTCGCCCCGCCAGCGGTCGACCCGCTCGCTGATCACCTGCACGATGAGGGTGCGGCCTTGGCATTCGACTTCGGCGGGTTCCACGTTGCGCAACCGGCCGTCGAGCGCCGCGAGCAGCGCACGCCGACACTCATCGGTAACCGTGGCTGAGCTCCGCGCGGCGGAGGTGTCGAGTTCGCGGCGCAGCCGGCGTTCGGCGCCCCAGCAACGATCTTCGACATCACCTTGACGCGCGGCGATCGCGTGGAGCCGGTCGCGGAACAACACGACGCGCTCAGCTGAGGAGCTCGCCGACAGCTGCAAACTCCGGACGGTGAGCATGGTCGCGTCCAGCATTGCCTTGGCCAGGCGAGCGGCGTGCCCGCGTAGCGCAATCAAAACGTCGGCTGCCGCCCTTTCGGCGAAATAGCGGTCCATCGCGTCAGCCAAACGAGTGAAGCCAGCATCAGATCGGCCCTGCCGAGCCGAGCAGACGAACAGCTCGGCGCCGGCAGCGGTCGCTTCGCCCACGACCTGCGCCGTGAAATCGGCTGCTTCGCGCACACCTGCCTCATCGAGCTGATCGGCCTTGTTCAGCGCGACGAACGTGTGCACAGACAACTCGCTCATCCTTGCCAGCAGGTCGCGCTCGGCCGCCGCGATCGGCGGGTCCGCGGTAACGACAAAGATCGCCGCATCCAGCGATGCGAGGGCCTCCTCGGCTGCCGTTGTGTTGTGCTCGAACACCGAGCCGGTCCCAGGGGTGTCCACGAGCTCGACATCGAAACGGTCGAGCAAATCCGAGCGAACGAACACCTCGGCCGTCCGCACGCCGCGCTCATTGCGGGGGTTGCCGCGCTCACTGACAAAGTCCGCCAGCTCGACCACGTCATGACGGGCAACGCGGCCGTCCAGGAAAGTGACCTCGATGTGCTCGTCGGCATTCGCTCTGCGGACGGTCGTCACGACAGCGGTCACCGGGGTGACGCCGGTAGGCAACACGTCCCGCCCGATTAGCTGGTTGACCAACGTGCTCTTGCCGCGTTTGGCCTCACCGGCTATCAACACACGCAAGCGACGGGCGTCGACCCGCGCTCGTAGCTCGACCAGATGATCACGGTCATCTCGGGTGGCTAGATCATCGAGGACCGCCAAGACTTCGTCGAGGAGGTCAATGCTCGTCTTGGGCACGTTGGCTCCCTACCGAAATGGTAGGGACCGTTGGCGGAATTTCCGCGTCAACCGGCGGGCCCCTCCGCCGTATCCCAGCGTAGAGCGGGTCGTGGATGTTGTCATGCGAGTCCAGGGCGCCTCTGTGTAAACTGCGGCGAGTAGCACCGGCGGTGGGGCTCGCCGCACCGAAACCGTCACTCCGAGTGGGTGACCAACAGTCCCTACCTGAAGACCTCGTGGTGCCCTTGGCCTGCGGGCCCGTCCAGGTAGGGAGGTCGCGCCGGTGCCCGACGAACAGCCCATGGACAACACTCGCGCCGCGGCCCGCGAACCCGTCGACCCTGACATCGACCTGCCGCGGGCCAGACCGGCCCGTCACGGACGCGACGAAGCCACCATGCTGGCCACCATCGCGGTCGGTGGCGCCACAGGGGCGGCTGCAAGGTACCTGATCGGGCAGGGCTGGCCGACGGCTGCGGGAGCATTCCCGGCCACCACACTGGGGATCAATGTTCTCGGCTCCGCGCTGATTGGCGTCCTGATGGTCCTGATCACCGAGGTGTGGACCAGACAGCGTCTGATCCGCCCGTTCCTGGGGACAGGGGTCCTGGGTGGTTTCACCACGTTCTCCACCTACACGGTCGACATACAACGGCTCGTTGCCGGTGGTCACGTGGGCATCGCGCTGTCCTATCTCGCCCTGACCCCAATCGGCGCGCTCCTGGCCGTATGGATGTCAGCAACCGCAACACGACGCCTGGTCAACTGGAGGATCCAATGAGACTCACCGGCACCGCCCAACGGCTCACGATCATCGTCGGAGACTCCGACCACTGGCACCACAGACCGCTGTTCACCGAGATCGTCCACCGCGCCCACGCCGCCGGTCTGGCGGGGGCAACGGTCCTGCACGGCGTCGAAGGCTTCGGCGCCACCAGCCGTATCCACACCTCGCGGATCCTGAGCCTGTCCGAGGACCTGCCCGCGGTCATCGTCATCGTCGACAGCCACGACCGTATCCGCGACTTCCTGCCCCAGCTCGACGAGCTCGTGGGCGAGGGACTGGTCATCCTCGATGACTGCGAAGTGATCCGCTACGTCGGCAAGAACCCCGACGGAACCGGCGGCGGACACGCCCCCCTCGACGCACCCGGCCACGATCGGTGAACCTGTTCCTGGTCATCGCTGGCGCGGCCGTCGGGGCGCCGCTGCGGTATCTGAGCGACCGGGCCATTCAATCCCGCCACGACACGGTATTCCCGTGGGGCACCTTCACCGTCAACGTCCTCGGATCGCTCATCCTGGGCATCATTGCCGGAGCGGTCACCGCCGGCGGTGCATCCCCGCAGGTCCAGCTTGCCCTGGGCACCGGGTTCTGCGGTGCGCTGACCACCTACTC
>JARXKQ010000306.1 GCA_030271555.1 Chloroflexota bacterium
TGCGCCCTGCGCGTGCTGCCAGATGCCAATAGGGCCAGTGATCCGGTCCAGGTGGGCGCGAAGGGCCGGGAAAAGCGGCCGGTCAGGCACCGGCCACGACCGCGCGGTCCGCGAGCACGGCGACACCTTCGCGTCGAGGCTTCACGCCGGCCACGCCCGCCGCGCCCGTCACGCCCGGCACGCCGGCGATGCGGCTGAAAATCCGCCGATATGCCACGCCGATCTCCGGCCAGTGCATGCCCTCGCTGTGCGCGTAGGCCCGTTGGCCGTACTCGGCCCGCAGCTTGCCGTTCAGGGCGAGCTCGATCAGGCCTTCTGCAAGAGCCTCCGACGAGCCTGCGGCGACAAGCCGGCCACGCCCCTGGGCAAGCCGCTCAGTGGCGTAGGCGTACGGCGTCGAGACAATCGCCTTGCCGGCGCCCATCGCGTACGACAGTGTGCCGGAAACGATCTGCTCAAGGTTGGGGTACGGCGTCACGAAAATGTCCGCCGCGGTCAGCCACATGGCAAGCTCTGACGCGGCGACATAGCGACCCACGAAACGGACACGGTCGGCTACGCCAAGCGATGCTGCAAGCCGCGCCAGCTGGTTGCGGTAGGCCTCGCCCTCGCGGCGCAGGAGATCAGGGTGGGTTGCGCCGACGATCACGTACAGCGCAGTCTGGTCGGCGCGAACGACAGCAGGCATGGCAGCGATGGCGGATTCGTAGCCCTTGCCTGGGCCAAGCAGGCCAAAGCTCAGGATCACCGTGTGGCCAGCCAGACCCAGCTGCGGCTTGACAGAGTCAGGCGCGGCAAGAGCGATCTGCGGGACGCCGTGAGGGACGATCTCGAGGCGCGTCGGGTCGATGCCATACGAGCGCGTCAGCAGCGATGCGGCGGCCGTGGACATGACCACTGTCTCCGCGGCCAGGTGCACCAGCTCAGTCAGGATGCGCCGCTGCGACGGTGTGGGGTTCTGCAGGACGGTGTGCAGCGTGGCCACGACAGGGGTGCGCAGAGCCTCGATGAAGTCGAGCACGTAGGCGCCGTCGGGTCCGCCCCAGATACCGTATTCGTGCTGAAGGGACACGACATCAAAAGGCCGCGCGTCGATCCAGCGTGCCGCGCTGAGGTAGTCGGCGGGCACATCACGCGCGACTCGACGACTGACCTCGACCGGATAGAAACCGGGCTTCTCTGGTGGCTGAATCGCGACGATCTCCCGATCGCCGACAGCCAGGGCAAGGTCAGATGTGAATGTCGCGATCCCGCACCGTTGCGGCGGGTACGTGGATACGAACGCGGTCTTCGCCATGGGTCAAAACCTCTCGTGGAGCGGAGTCCCGAACCGAACGACAGGCGCACGGCCCGTTCAGGATGGGGTCGACCACGCGGAGGGTCACCACAGCCGTGGGGACCTACCCACCGTAGCAGGTCGGGCGGCCTGGACCCGTTCCGTGCCTCGTGACCAACGGCACTTCCGCCAGGCGTGCCCGAGCAGCGAAAACTCGTTCATGGACATCAATGCCACAGTTCTCGTCGAGGAGCTCGACACGCAGGGCCGCGTTTGGCGCGCTCATAGCAGCCACATGGTCCGCACCAACGTCGAGCGGTCGCTCAACGCGATCCGCGGCGGCTACAACATGGAGCGGACGCGCATCAAGGTCGACGGCCAGGTCGTAATCGAGCCGCGCCACCGCTAACGGCCGTTCGACGCCCGGCGCGGTGCCAAACGGCCCTAGCCCGTCGTGCCAGCCCCGGACGAGAGTCGGTACATGGTCGACACCCTTATGGCCCCGCCGGAGTCCTCTACTGAGCTGGTCGCGCCGCGCGGCGAGACGATCGTTCGCCATCGCGGACGCGCCCTGATCGGCCATCGCCTGCTCAACAAGGACACCGCGTTTACTGACGCCGAGCGCGATGCGCTGGGTTTGCGCGGCCTGCTACCGCCACGCATCACCTCGATCGACGAGCAGGTCGACCTGGAGCTCGAGCACGTCCGGCGCAAGGCCGACGACCTTGAGCAGTACATCGGCCTGGCCGCGCTGCAGGACCGCAATGAGACGCTGTTCTACCGCCTGCTGACGGAGAACCTCGAGGAGTTCGTCCCGGTCGTCTACACGCCCACCGTGGGCCGCGCGTGCCAGCAGTTCAGCCACATCATGCGCCGGCCGCGCGGCGTCTGGCTGACGCCCGACGACGTGGACCGGATGGAGCGCGTCCTGCGCGACGCCGCTGATGGCGACGTGCGCCTCCTCGTGGTTACGGACAACGAGCGCATCCTGGGGCTGGGCGATCAGGGCGCCGGCGGCATGCCGATTCCCATCGGCAAGCTCGCGCTCTACACGGCCGCTGCCGGGTTGTACCCGGCGTGGACGCTGCCTGTTTCGCTCGACGTGGGCACGGACCGCGCCGAGCTGCGCGATGATCCGCTCTACCTGGGCTACCGCGCCCCACGGCTGCGTGGCCGCGAGTACGACGAATTCCTGGAAGCGTTCGTCGAGGCGGTCAAGTCGGTCTTCCCGGCGGCACTTCTGCAGTGGGAAGACTTCAAGCAGCACAACGCACTG
>JARXKQ010000307.1 GCA_030271555.1 Chloroflexota bacterium
CGCGCATCCGGTCCGATCGGGTGCGCGCGACCGCCACGCTGATCGCGGCGATCGTTGCGCTGATCGTCGTGTTCCGTCTCTTCCAGACGGGCTGACCGCGCACTGATCGCACGGCGCCTTCACAACCTGCGCATAAGTCGACGCGAGTCTCCTTGGCATGAAGTGGCGCATGGGCGCCGCGCGACATCAAAGGAGCAATCACGCGATGCGTGGGTTTGGGTTTATTGGAGCGCTGGGTTTCCTGGTGCTGCTGTTCATCGCCGGGGCAATCGGCTTTGGCCTGGGCCAGGGCGTCCCGGCGGCAGTGCCCGTCGCGGGCACACCGGTCGTCTACTACGGCCACCCTGGGTTCTTCGGCTTCGGGATCTTCGGCTTCCTGCTGTTCCTGTTCCTGATCTTCGCCGTGATTGGCATCTTCCGCCGCGCGGCGTGGGGCCATCGCGGTTGGGGTCATGGTCACGGCTACTACGGCCGCGGCGTGGATATGGGCTCTTGGGACAAGTCGAACTTCGACAAGTCGAGCTGGGGCAATCGGCCAGTGCCGCCATTCGCCGACGAGATGCTGGGTCGCTGGCACCGCGACGCGCATGGCGAGCCAACTCCGACCGATCCGACTGAGAAGAAAACAGACAACCAGCCCAACTCCCAGGGCTGACAATTCCCGGCGTGCCCAAGGTACTGGTCGTCGACGACGCGCCCGAGATCGTGCGCATCGTGCGTGACTACCTTGAGCACGCCGGCTTTTCCGTTGTGACCGGGTCCAACGGTTCGGACGCGTTGCGCCTGGCGCGAACCGAGCGGCCCGACCTGATCGTGTTGGACTTGGGCCTGCCCGGCCGCGACGGCCTCGACGTGACGCGCGACCTGCGGCGCGAGTCGGGCGTGCCCATCGTGATGCTCACGGCCCGCACCGACGAGACCGACAAGCTGGTTGGCCTGGAGCTGGGCGCCGACGACTACGTCACCAAGCCGTTCAGCGCGCGCGAGCTCGTGGCGCGGGTGCGCGCAGTTCTACGCCGCGCGCAAGCCGCGGCCACGCCGGCCGACATCGTCCGGGCGGGTGAGCTGCAGATCGATGTACCGCGCATGGCCGTGCTTGTCGCGGGTCGCGTGGTCGAGCCCGAATTGACCGCGAGCGAGTTCGCGCTTCTTCTCGCGATGGCCCGCCAGCCGGGTCGCGTCTTCACCCGCGCCCAGCTGCTCGATGCGTTACGCGGCGAAGCGTTCGAGGCCTACGAGCGCGCTATCGACGCCCATGTCAAGAACATCCGCCGCAAGATCGAGCCTGACCCGCGCGAACCGCGTTACCTGCTGACCGTGTTCGGCGTGGGCTACCGCGTGGCTGATAGCCAATGACGGCGCCCTGGGCGCCGCGACCGCGCCGCCGGCCGCCGTGGTGGCCCGAAGGCGAGGAGTGGCCGCCGCGCGAATGGGGCTACGACGTCCGTCGCAGCGGGCACTGGATGGGCGGCCACCGCCGGCGCGGGCCGCGGCCGTTCGGTTGCCTCTTCCTGCTCCTCATCCTGCTCGTGGCAGGATTGCTGACGTCGGCGGTCTGGGCGCTGGCGGCGTTTGCCGGGCTCGTGAGTGCGCCGCCAGTCGTCCTCGCAGGGGGTCTGGTGGTGACGCTGATCGTCTTCGTTGCCGCGGCCGCGACGTTCGCATCGATGCGTCGCATGACTGCGCCAATCGACGATCTTTCGGCCGCCGCTGATCGGATCGAACGCGGCGATTACTCGGTTCGAGTCGAAGAACGCGGCTCGTCTTCAGTGCAGGGCCTGGTCCGCGCCTTCAACGACATGAGCGCCCGCCTGGCCGCGCTTGACACCGGGCGCCGGACCTTCCTCGCCGACGTCGCCCACGAGCTGCGCACGCCGCTGACGGTTATCGAGGGACAGCTTGAGGCGATCGAGGATGGCGTGTACCCGGCCGACTCTGCCCACTTGTCACCCATCCGCGAGCAGATCCGGACCCTCGAGCAGCTGATCGACGATCTGCGCACGGTGGGCCTCGCCGAGTCGGGCAGCCTGCCGCTCGAACGTGCGCCCACTGATCTGGGCGCATTGATCGACGATGTCGTGGCCGCGTTTGCGCCACAGACGCGAGCCGCCAATGTGACCTTGGCTGCCGACCATGCTGCTGGGTTGCCTGCCGCGAACGTCGACCCGCAGCGCATCCGCCAGGTGCTGGGCAACCTGCTCAGCAATGCGTTCCGCAACACTCCCGCCGGCGGGCGCGTGACGGTGAGCGGCCGCGCGTCATCGGACAGAGCCATGGTGAACGTTGAGGTGGCCGACAGTGGCCGCGGGATCGCTCCGGAGCTGCTGCCGCGCGTCTTCGAACGCTTCGTGAAGGGCGAGGGCTCGCCCGGTTCAGGATTGGGCCTCGCGATCTGTCGCGACATCATCGCGGCGCACGGCGGCGAGATCTCGATCGCGTCAGAACCGTCCCGCGGCACCACGGTGACTTTCAGCGTGCCGGCGATCGCGGCCTAAGAAAGTGGAGCGGGAGACGAGGGTCGAACTCGCG
>JARXKQ010000308.1 GCA_030271555.1 Chloroflexota bacterium
ATACAGATCCTCGACGAGGTGCTGGATCAACCGCTGGGTCTCGTCATCGCCCTTGAGCTCGAGCATGAAGAACCGATCCGGCGTGGCCATGATCGGGTTGTCATTGTCCTCCTCGGGCTCCTCGCCGAGAGACACATCCCAGATCCGGACCTGCCGCTGCAGGATCAGCGCGCGCAGCTCGGCATCGAGTGCGCCCCACACCTCGCCGACCTTCTCGAACCCGGTCTCCATCAGTGATGCGAGCCACGGCTTGAGCGGAACGGTCTCGAGCTCGTCCTTCTGCCAGGCCTCGAGATCGAAGCAACCCTGGTACTGCGCGGGCGTCGCCAGCTCGAGCAGCGGCTGCGCATCCTCGAACACGACCTCGTGCACCAGCTCGAACACCTCGTTCGGCGTCAGTGCCGCGATCGCCCCTGCGGCATCCTCGGAGGACAGCAGGGCATCGATCCGGCGATATCCGCGCGGGCCCGCGAGCTGGGCGCGGAGCCGCTGGAGCGGCGCGTTGGGGGGAGGGTCGGGGTCGGTCATCGGAGTACGGTCGGGCTGCATGACTAGCACGAGCCCCGTAGATCCTGTGATCGCAGCGGTCACCGCCGCGATCGGGCGGGTCGGTCCCGGTGGTTATGGGGTCGCCTGCTCGGGCGGCGCGGATTCGATGTCGCTGGCCCACGCGGCGATCGCGGTTGCAGGCTCCGCCAACGTGGTCGTGATCTCGATCGACCATCGCCTGCAGCCCGGCAGCGGAGCGGTCGCGTCCGGCGTCGCCGCCTGGGCGATCGAGCAGGGCGCTGCGGCGGTGGTGCACGGCGTCGATGTCGAGGTGCGTGCTTCGGTCGAGGCCGCCGCGCGCGATGCTCGGTTCGCCGCGCTCGACCAGATCGCCGATGAGCTCGGGCTCGCGGTCGTGTTCCTGGGCCACACGGCACGCGACCAGGCGGAGACCGTCCTGATGCGGATCGTGCGCGGCACCGGCCCGGCGGGCCTGGTTGGCATCCCCGCGGTCGGTGGCCGGTTCGTTCGGCCGCTGCTGGCGCTCACGCTCACCGCGGTCGACGACTACGTCACTCGGCATGCGCTACCGATCGCCGCGGATCCGATGAACTCGGACCTGCGCCTCGCGCGGGTCCGGATGCGCGCCGAGCTGCTGCCCAGGCTCCGTCACGAAAACCCGCAGCTCGATGCCGCGCTGGTGCGGTTGGCCGCCTCGGCCGGCGAGTGGCTCGCCGTGATCGATGGGCTCACCGAGCCGTTCTCGAGCTTTCCGATCGATTGCGCGCTGCTCGCCCGCCAGCCCGCCGCCGTCCGCAAGCGTGCGCTCGCGCGCGCCCTCGAAGCGGAGGGCATCGATCACGACGCCGTCCATCTCGACCAGCTCGACGAGGTCGTGCTGCGGCCGTCGCAGGGCCAGGTCTCGGTCGATGTCCCGGGAGCGCGCCTGATCCGCAGCTACGATCGGCTCGCGCCAGACGATCCTCAGCACCCCGCGACCCTTCAGCCACCGGCGGGCCCGTATGTGATCCGTCCGTGGCAGCCCGGAGACCGGATGCGCCCCATGCGCCTGCGCGGCAAGTCGCGAAAGCTGTCCGACCTGTTCATCGATGCCAAGGTCCCGCGCTCGCAGCGCGCGGGCGCCCGCGTGTGCCTACGGACGACGGACGCGGAGATCGTCTGGGCCGAGCATCTCGGGGTCGCGTTCGGCGAACCCCTTGAAGTGGTACCGAAACCCGCCTGATCGTGCGGGAGCTTTTCGAGAGATTTCGGCTTTGCAAGTCACTACAAAGGCCCCATGCTAGTGGGCAAGTCCCTCTGACCCGCGGGTTTTTCGTTGCGCCAATCCCATAAGACCATCCTGATCTGGGCGATCCTGATCCTCATGTTCGTGAGCATCTATTCGATGTTCACGGACAGCTCCAGCAAGGAGAAGGAGATCGACGTCACGGCGTTCCGCGGCCAGCTCGCGAACAAGGAAGAAGCCAGCAAGATCGAGAGCATCAAGGTCGAGCCGCGCGGTCATGACGACGCTCGGTACATCGTCACGATGAAGAACGACCAGGTGAAGCGGGTCGTCTACGCCGAGTTCCCGGGCACGATCACGAAGGACATCTACGAGGCCGGCATTTCGTACAACGTGAAGTCCAAGGACGACTCGAGCATCTGGCCGCAGGTGCTCGTGTGGTGGCTACCGATGCTCCTGCTGGTCGGCATCTTCTTCTTGTTCATGCGCCAGCTCCAGTCGGGCGGCGGCAAGGCGATGAGCTTTGGAAAGTCCAAGGCGAAGCTGCTCTCGGATCACCAGAACCGCGTGACGTTCAAGGACGTCGCCGGCATCGAGGAGGCCAAGGACGAGGTCGAGGAGATCATCGCCTTCCTGAAGGATCCAAAGAAGTTCACCCGCCTCGGCGGCCGGATCCCGAAGGGCGTCCTGATGATGGGCCCGCCCGGCACCGGTAAGACGCTGCTCGCCCGCGCCATCGCCGGCGAAGCCGGCGTGCCGTTCTTCTCGATCAGCGGCTCGGATTTCGTCGA
>JARXKQ010000309.1 GCA_030271555.1 Chloroflexota bacterium
CGATCTCCCCAGGTGGCAACGTTGCTGGGCGATCCCAAGTTCAAGGCCGGCATCGTGAGCCGCATCCCGCTGGGCCGGGTGGGCACGACCGACGACTTGATCGGGCCCGCGATCTTCCTCTGCTCTGACGCGGCGCAGTTCGTGACCGGCCAGATCCTGGGCATCGACGGCGGCCTCACCGCAAGTCAATAGGAGCGTCGCAATTGGACAACGTCGAGAACGTCACGCCGAACGTCTTCACCAACACGCACCTGCGCGGCTCCAACCCGTCATTCGTGGTGACTTCGGACGGCGTCGTCGCGATCGACACGCCGCAGCTGCCCACGAAGGCGGTCGAGTGGCGCAACGAGACCGAGTCACACGGCCCCATCCGGTACCTCATCAACACCGAGCACCACGTCGACCACATCTTCGGCAACTACTACTACCGCGGATCGGGCGCGGCGGTCGTTAACCATCGCGAGCTGTGGAACCGGTTCATGGTGCCCGGACCGGAAATCGACCCATACGATTACGCCCACGAGTCCATACCGGCCGACGATCCCGGCGGGGAGGCCATCTTCCCGCCCAGAGACGAGTACTACCGCGATCCCAATAAGGGCTCGATCGTGTTCACGGGCGATGTAACGCTCTACGTTGGCAAGCACACGTTCAACCTGCTCTTCACGCCTGGCCACACTCAGGGCCAGACAACGGTCCATGTGCCGGAGGAACGCGTCGCATTTACCGGCGACACGCTCTTTTCCGGTTGCCAGACATGGCTGATGACGAGCGAAGTGGACCAGTGGGTCACAGCTTTGGATCGCATTAGGACGCTCGATGTCGATTGGCTCGTACCGGGGCACGGTCCAGTCGTAACCAAGCAATACCTCGACGTTCAGCGCGCGCACCTGCTTGACTGGAAGACGGCCGTCGCCGACGCCGTGGCCAAGGGCTGGTCGCGCGACGAGACAGTGGCGCGCGTCAGCTTTGCCGACGCGTTCGGGCCCGTCGACATCGGCCAGGAGTACATGCTCGAGTACATCCAGACGTGGAACGCGGGCGCGCTGTGGGACAAGCTGACCGGCTCAGCGCCAGGCGGTGGCATGCCGCGTCCCTTGGACCCGCGGGACCCAAGCTTCGCGGCCAAGTCCTCAGCGCAGAGCGCCCGCTCCTAGTTCGCGGCCCGCGCGTTTCTCCCAATTGGACGCGCCAGCATCCCGACAACCCCGCCGGACGGCGCTCGCGGCCCTAAACATGGCGAGTTCCCACCCAGGCGGACGCGTCTGCGTCCAATTGAGGCATCCCTGGGCTGTTGCGGTTTAGCGCCGAACGCGCGCCCATCCAAACGGGAGAAACCGCCGCGATACTTGGGCGATGCGCATCTACTTTGCCGCGCCACTCTTCAACGCTGCCGAGCGCGACTGGAATGCCGCGCTCGCGGCCGCTCTGCGGGGAGCCGGCCACGAGGTCTTCGTCCCGCAGGAGCAGGAACCCGGCAGGGACGCTGCGGGCATCTTCGCAACCGACGTGGGCGGGATCGATTGGGCGGAGGCCGTCCTCGCGATCGTTGACGGCGCCGATCCCGATGCGGGCACGTCCTGGGAGATCGGTTATGCGTACGGGAAGAAGCCCATCGTGCTCGTCCGGACCGACATGCGGCGCACGGGGAGCGGCGGGTTCGGCTACAACGCGATGCTCACCGAGTCGGCCACCATTCGAGTTGATGCCGCGTCCGCCTCAAGCGACGAGGTCGCCCGCGAGGTGCTGGGTGCGCTCGCCAAGCTTCGGTCTGCGGCGCGCTAGTCTCGGCCGTCATGCGGACCCGTGCGTTCCCACCGGCTCCGGAAGGGCGATCCCCTGCGGGCGCCGAGATCCGATTCCTGATGGAAAGCGAGAACGGCAACATGATCCACGCGTCGGTCCCTGTGGGTCAGGTGAATCGGGCAACCGTGCACGCGACGGTGAGCGAGTTCTGGCACATCCTCTCTGGCGAGGGGCAGATATGGCGACGCGACGCGACTGGAGAGCAGACGGTCGATCTGCGACGGGGCGTTTCCATCGACATCCCGGTCGGGACGGCGTTCCAGTACCGCTGCAGGACTGCCGAGCCACTCGAGTTCATCTGCATCAGCATGCCGCCTTGGCCGGCGCCGCCGAGGCCACGTTCGTCGATGGGCCTTGGGAGCCGACTGCGCCCGAAGCGTGACTCACTAGGGGTGTAGCTAGAGGTCGACCCACCAAATCCCGCGAACGTACTCACAACCGCCTGTGAGCGTCGATCCCTCCCGACCAACAACCTTGCCGTTCTCGTCGAGCAGTTCGAGATCTGGCGTAAACCGGGCGCTGTAGCCGACCGGGAACTCGAGTTCTTTGCGCTCGCCGCCGACCATCATCCAAACCAGCCGCGAATCATCGGCCGATCCCGTGAGAACGTGACCGTCCCCGACCCAGCCAGTTCCAGCACACAGTATCGAGATGCCGCCAATGCCGGCGGCCTTGATGTCTTCGGGAGTCTTGGCGGGCGCGACGTCGCCGGCTGCGG
>JARXKQ010000310.1 GCA_030271555.1 Chloroflexota bacterium
ACGCGCGGCCGGTCATCCAATCGCCTTCGTGATGGCCTTGCTGGTCATCATCGTCTGGGCCCTGACCGGGCCGATCTTTGGGTTCTCCGACACCTGGCAGCTGGTCATCAACACCGGCACCACCATCGCGACCTTCCTGATGGTCTTCCTGATTCAGAACACCCAGAACCGCGATACGGCCGCACTGCAGATCAAGCTGGACGAACTCATCCGCGTTCAGCTGGGCGCGCACAACGCGACCCTGGATCTGGAGGAAATGACCGAGCAGCAACTGGAGAAAGTGCGGGCACGCTATGAGGCGCTCGCCAAAGAGGCACGCATGCGCCTGGGGCGCGGCGAAGGCGATACCGATCAGCCGGAGCTGGCTGAGTAGCCGCAACTGTTGCCCAAACAGGGCAACGAATCAGGGAGCGGGCGTGGCGCTGGGGCTGACCTTGCCGTCGACCGCGGTGAGGGCATTGACGAGCTTGGTGTAGAGCTGCGGCGTCCAGCCAGGGCCGTACGCGCGCCACGGATAAGCGTCGAGCTCAGTGACCCCGGCGCCCGGGTTGCGCGACTTGAACTCGGATATGCATGCGGCGAAATCGGCGGCCGCGGCGTCGTATTTCGCTTGGTTCTTCCAGTTGAAGAAATAGACCTCATGTGACGCGTTCTGCGCGCCGATGACCAGCGTCATGTGCACCGCGTTCTCGTGCAGCGACGCGGTCGAGCAGCCCGCATCGCCACTCGTTAGGTGAAGCACCGTGATGTCCTGCAGGACGATCGCCGCGATGACGTCGTCCATCGTGCCCGGCGTGGGGCCCGGCCCGGTGTCGCCGTAACAGCCACTCAACGCCAGCGCCAGCACGAGGACGGCCAACGGGGCGAGCCACCTGTTCACCCTGAGATTGTCGCCCCGGCTCCGATTAGCTGCCGTCGCGCCGGCGCTGCTTGGCCTCGCGCAGGCGGGCGATGGTGTCCGCTGCGGCGGGTTGGTCGGCCGCGGCGGGTTGGTCGGCCTTCGCGGTTGCTTCCGCGGCCGGAGTGGGAGCTGGCTTTGGTGTTGGGGGCGCAGTCGGTTCGGTCGGTGCGTCTTCTGTCGGCCGAAGCAGGGCCGCCCGGGAGGCGGCACCGCCGGCACGGCTCTTGGCTGCCAGCATCTCGCCCACGTGCTGGGTGCGGCGCGCTGGACCGCGCCATGCCCGCCACCGCGCGGCTGTCCAGGTGCGCGCCAGGCCAACATCGCCACGCGACACACTCACGCGCCGGATGCCCACGTCGAGCGGCCACAGCAGAAGGGCGAGCAACAGCAGCCACGGCACCATGTCCGTTGACGCGGTGGTCGTGCCCAGATCGTGCGTCCAGGCGTCCTTGCCGACGCTCAGCTCGCGGCCGTTGGTCGAGCTGCGCAGCGCAGCCAACAAACGCTCGTTAGTGCCTAGCAGCCGGTACTCGGCCGGCGTGGGCGCGACGAGCATCACCGTTCGCGCGAGCGGCGAGTCGCCGGGCTTGGTCTGGACAAAGCGCAGCGCGTAGGCGCCCGGCGTGAGCGTCCCCATGTCGGTCTCGTAGACGCCCGGCGCGACTTGCGTCAGCTTCAGGCCTTCGCGCAAGGTCAGGTCCGGGTCGGTGATGTTCACCGAGCTGTCATAGAAGTTGCGCGGCGTGCCATCGCTCTCCACGGAATGGAGCCGCAGCACGGTCTGGTCGCCGTTCTGGACGAACTCGGCCTCCATGCCGCCCGACTCCTCGCCGGGGAACGTCCACGACACCATCTGCGAGAAGAACTTGTTGAAGCCGCTCCACGCGACCCAGTTGGTCGCCCAGCGGCCCTGCGCATCGCTTGTCCAGGCCACGCTCCGGCCCAGACCGTATTGCCACTGCGCCAGCACCGGATCGTCGCGCGACGACACGAGCACGGTCTGCGCCGCGTCCTTGGCGGTCGTGCCGTTGTAGCCCTTGAGCTGCGGCAGGCCGTCCTCGAGCCCACGCAGGATGGGCGAGGACGAGGTCAGGATGGGGAAGAAGTCCTCCTCGACGATCTGCTGGCCGCTGACCTGCTGCGTCTCCTTGAGGAAGATGTCCGGGATCGAAGCCGGGTCGGTCGCGGCGTAGTAACGGCCGCCGCCCTGTTCGGCGAGGCCGCTCAGGAAGTCGCCCGCACCGCCGCCGCCCGCGCCCACCGTCGAGAGGGTGATGCCCGCGGCCTTCATGCGCGCGATCAGGTCGGTGTACTCGCCGCTGCTCGACCAGCCGTCGGTGAAGAGCACGATGTGGCGCCGCGTCGCGGACACGGTCGAGAGCTCGTCGACCGCCGCCGACAACCCGGCGTAGATGTTCGTTTGGCCCTCGGGGTGAATGGCCCCAATCGCTTGCTCAATGTCGCCCTCCGTGCCCAGCGGCGCGGTATGGACGACCCAGTTGGCGTTCTCGTTGAACGCGACCACGCCAAACTCGTCGCGCGCGGTCAGGGCGCTGACCGCGCGCAGGATCGCTTCCTTGCCGATGTCGACCTTGGGCACACCATTGATCTGGAC
>JARXKQ010000311.1 GCA_030271555.1 Chloroflexota bacterium
GCCGCCATCACGCCACGCGCCGGGTGATCCCACAGCTGCTCAAACGTGGCTGGACGGTGTTCGCCACCGGATCGAAATCCAGGGTGCCGGCACCTTCACGGTGGTCGACGATGCCTCAGCGAGCCTCGAGCCGGTTGCCGCCGATCTTCTATGGGGCCAGATTCTTTTCGTCTTCCTCGCATTGCCCGGCGTCCTGCTGGCGCTCGCGACCTCACGCTTCGCGGCAGACGCCACGGCCGAGGCCACTCGACGCCACATGGCGCTGCTTCGGTCGCGTGGCGCAACAGTGAGCCAGATTCTGCGGGTAATGCTTGGCTCGACAGCCGTGGTCGCATTGATGGCGTCGCTGATTGGCTCGCTTCTAGGTGCAGCCTTGGCCTGGCTCCGCTTTGGAGCCGACCTGTCATCCGCGAATCCCATCACCACGACGGCCGGCACGATCGCAGTCTCCGTGGCCCTAACGACGGCTCTCGCGACAGTCGCTGCCGCCTTGCCTATTCGTGCGCAGCTGCAGGCTGAGCTGGTCGTCGGGCGGCAGGAGATCCAGCGAGTAAGGGCGCCCTTCTGGCAGCGTTATTACCTCGATATCGCGTCCATCATTGCCGCCGTCGCGATCTTCCTGCTAACGGGCGGCACCGGCCTGCATCCGGTCTTCAACGCGGAGGGGAATCCGACCGTAACTCTGGCCTTGACGTCGTTCCTCGCGCCTTTCCTGCTGTGGCTGGGAGTGACCCTATTCCTGCTGCGCGTAGCGGGCGGGTTGCTGAACCGCGGTGGTGGGGTCGTTCGCTGGCTGGGGGCCGTCCTTGGCCCGGGCGGCGAACTGGCGGCTCGATCGCTCCAGTCACGCGCCCCGGCCGCGGCGAGGACTGTGGTTCTGCTCGCGCTGACCGTTTCATTCGCGACGAGCCTGATCATCTTTGATGCCACATACCGCCAACAACAGCGGGTGGACGCCCAGCTGACATTGGGCGCCGATCTCAAAGTGACGCCCGTAGGCGGCGCGACTCTGGCGGACGTTTCGGCTGTTGCTGGTCCCGGCGTAGAGGCTGCGACTCCTTTTGTCGACCGAATCGTCTACGTCGGGACAGAGGCCCAGGACCTTCTTGCGATCGATGCGCAGACCCTGCCAAAGGTTTCTCCGCTGGCCGATTCATTCTTCGATGGCACAACCTCAAACGAAGCCATGGCTGCGCTGGCCGCCCAGCCCGATGCCATCCTCGTCTCGTCAGAGACGGCCCATGACTACAGCATCGTGGTAGGTGATTCATTGATGATCCGGGTGCCCGATTCCCACGGCGTCCTGATGACGGTCACCTTCCGGATGGCTGGCATCGCGCTCGAGTTCCCCACGGCACCCAAGGACGCATTCCTCGTGGCCAACCTGTCGTACGTCAGTGCCCAGACGGGCAACGACAACATCTCGTACGTGCTCGCCCGGGCCGCGGACAGCATCCCGGTGGCCGCACACCAGGTTGCGAGTAGGCTCGGCGACAAGTGGCAGGTGTCAGATTTGGATGCCACATCAGCCCGGCTGGCTAACGCAATAACGTCGGTCGATCTGGCCGGCCTGGTCTTTATCGAGATCGGCTTCGCAGTGCTCATCGGCGCCATCGGTTGTGCGCTGTTCCTGCTCGCCGAGCTCGCGGCCCGTCGTCGCGAGCTCGCCACGATCGAGGCCATCGGCGGGGACCCCGGTCAACTGAGAAACGCGATTGGTGGCGAGGTGCTGGTGATGGGCGCGGCCGGGATCGTTGCCGGCTTGGTCGTGGGTGGGCTCGTCGGCGCGACGCTGCTGCAGACACTCGCCGGTCTGTTCGATCCGCCAGCGCAGCTCCCGACACTCCCGCTGGCGGCAATGGTCGGCCTGATCGTCGCGGTAGCGCTCGGTCTCGCCGGGGCGGTGTTCATCGCGGTTCGCGCCCTGGGCCAGCTCTCTATCCTGAGCGCGCTCCGTGAACGCTAGCCACTGGCCGCATACTGGGCGTTATACTCCGGGTGAGTATCCAGCCAGCCCTGCTAGGATTTGAATCAGTGGACAGCACCAAGCTCGGTTTTCCCAGTATCTCGATCGTTGACGACGGCGCCCCGGCGGACGCAACCAGTGAACGCCTCGTCAGCGAGCAGCCCAGCGGCAACGGCGGTGGACCGGCAGACGACTCCAAGAACCATGCCAAGGTCGTCATCGTCGGTTCCGGCCCGGCCGGCCTGACCGCGGCCATCTACGCCGCGCGCGCCAACCTGGCGCCGATCGTCATTGGTGGCTATGCGCCTGGCGGCCAGCTGATGATCACGAGCGATGTCGAAAACTTCCCCGGCTTTCCCGAGGGCGTGCAGGGCCCCGAGCTGATGCAGAAATTCCGCGAACAGGCCGAGCGATTTGGCACGCGCTTCATCGATGTTGACGTCGATAAGGTCGACTTCTCGCAGCGGCCATTCAAGCTGTGGGCGGAGGGGAAGCAGTACAGCGGTGAGTCGGTCATCGTCGCCACCGGCGCATCTGCGCTGTGGC